>CAMIVF010000026.1 GCA_946401715.1 uncultured Clostridia bacterium
TGGTGTCCCGGCGGGGGCTCTTCGCAGGCGGCTGAGCGGCGGGGCGGGTGCCGGACGCAGTCTGTGGGCAAGGAGTGAAGACAGAGGAGATTCCAGATGCAGGAAGGTGACATCTTGGCCGGAAAATACAGACTGGTCAGGCAGCTCGGGAAAGGCGGAGAGGGAAGTGTATATCTTGCGATTCATCTTCAGACCGAGATGTTCTGGGCGATCAAGGAGATCCGTCTGCAGCAGGATACGGGCGAGAGGGATTTCTGCCATGAACTGCAGATGATGAAGAGCCTGAAGATGAGGCATCTGCCGCAGATCATTGATGTTCTGAGGACTTCGGACTGCGCCTATCTTGTCATGGAGCATGTCAGAGGTGTTTCTCTGGAGGAAAGAATCAGGGGCGGTAAGGTGCTTTCCGGCGAAGAGGTCAGGGATATCGCGGAACAGGTAACGGAAACACTTTGTTATCTGGAGAGCAGGGAGACGCCGGTCTGTCATCTGGACATTAAGCCGTCGAATCTGATCCGCAGGCCGGACGGGCTGATCAAGCTTGTGGATTTTGGCTCTGCCTGGAAAGAAAAGGAACAGATGAAACGGACGGGGACGGACGGATATGCCGCGCCGGAGCAGTACCGCAAGGACAGGAAGCCGGATGTCCGGACAGATCTCTATGCGCTTGGCGCAACCCTCTACCGGCTGCTCGCAGGAAAAACATGGAATCCCCTGACGAAGGAAGGTGCCGTGCCAAACTGTCCGCCTCAGATGTCAGACCTGATCCGGCGCTGCCTGCGGGAGGATCCGTCAGAGCGTTTTCAGAGTGCAGATTCCCTGAGAAGGGAGCTTGCCGGAATCCGGAAGAAAGAAGGAAGAGAGCGGGGAAGAGTGCGCATTCTCGGCGCTCTGGCCATGGCACTCCCTGCTGCCGCCCTGTGTATCCGGATCCTTCCTTCCGCGTTCGACCTGTCCGCGGATGAATCCTGGGATTATGAAAAACTGGTACGGGAGGCTGGTGTAGTAAGTGAGGAGGAAAGCAGAGCGTATTACCGGAAGGCGGTCTTTCTGGAACCGGGAAGGAGCGGGGCTTATCTGAAGTATCTGGATGAAGCCGGGCAGGACGGCATCTTTTCCGAAGAGGAAGAAACCTTTCTCAGGGAAACGCTGCATTCCGTCAGGCCGGGAACCGATCAGACTTATGAGGAACTGCTGCAAAAGAAGGAGGAGGCGTATGTCGCGACATCGCTTCAGATCGGTCTGTCCTACTGGTACAGCAGTCCCCGTGAGGACAGCAGGAGAATCGCCATGGGCTGGTTTGAGAAAGCGGCTGAAGCAGCCAGGGAGGCAGAAACTGAAATGACGGAAGGGGATTTCCTGATGCCGGCAGGACCGGGGGAACAGGCCTTGTCTGAGAAGAAGGCGGACGGGGAGAAGGGCATGGCGCAGAACCGGAGGAAAGCCGAACAGTATCTCAGGCTTGGCGCTGTTCTTGAGAAGATCAATTCCCCTTCTGATGAGGACGCTCCCTGGAATGCGCAGGAATACTGGGAGGATCTGGGAGAGATTCTTTCACAGGATCAGGGCTTTTGGCAGGAGGATCCGCTGATGCAGATGAAACTGAGTCTGGAAGCACTGCGCACGCTCACATTTTTATCAGGAGATCTGATGCGGGCAGGCATTGACGGCAAACAGCTGAGCATGCGGATCCGGGAGCTTCTGGAAAGAAGCACGGAAGTGGAAGTGCCGCCTGCCCGGCAGGAGGTGTGCCGCAGGATGCTGGAGGAGATCAGGGAAGCCGCTGCGACTGCCATGCAGGCTGCGGAGCATCAGAAGGAGGGACAGACATGATTCTGAAAGGAAGAAAGGAAGGAGGCATTCATCATATGAAGTGGACGAAGATGCGTTTTCCGAGATGCGCAGCTGTGTTTGCCGCGGTTTTTTTTATCAGCTTCGGACTATGGCAGCCATCTGGCGCCCAGGAGACAGAACCGCTGACCGCAGGGAGCACTGATGCAGCAAAAGAGTTGAAGGCACAGGCGGAAGCGCCGCTGCCTTCTGAAACACTGCCGGCGTCCGGTTGTGAGGCATCTTCAGAGAAAGAACCATCGTCCACAGACCAGGCAGGCGCTGCGCAGGAGCAGGGGTCTTCCTCTGAGAGTGAATCCGCATCCGAATCGGAAACACAGGAATCCTCGTCAGAATCAGAAACGCAGGAATCCTCGTCAGAGAGTGAATCCGCGTCAGAATCGGAAACGCAGGAATCTTCGTCAGAGAGTGAATCCGCGTCAGAATCGGAAACACAGGAATCCTCGTCAGAGAATGAATCGGAATCCGAATCGGAAACACAGAAGCCGCAGTGGCCGCAGGGACATTACCTGGTCAGAATTACCGACGCCGCGGTAAAGCTTCCGGACGGCGGAAGAATCTATGACGGCACAGACAGGATTGATATCACTTTTCACACGCAGATTGACAGGATCCCGGAAGAGAAGAACGGCACCGGCGGGGAAGGAGAGGACGGTGCTCCCGAAGAAGAAGTGCCCGGGTATCAGGTTTCCTGCAGCGCACGTCTGGAGGGGGCGGACGCGGGAGAACGTAAGGTGGTGTGCAGCTTCAGCCTGCAGACCTCTCAACCGGACCATGTGAAGCTGGACGAAGCAACCACCCATCCTGATCTGAAAGTGAAAGTTGAAAAGGCTGTTCTGCGTGTCACGATCCCGAACGGGACAAAGCGGTACGGGGATCCGGCAGATCTGAGGCACATCCGGCTCAGGGGGGATCCGGAGGTCATAGTCAGCGGCTTTGTCCGGGATGCCTCAGGAAATGAGATCATACCGCCCGGCTTTGAACCGCCGGAGCTTGCGGTAGACAAGGAGATACTGGATCCATTCAGTCCGATCTATGAAAAAGCGAAGGGAGCGTCTGCGAGGACACTGAAAGCCAGGGAATACGCCCATGCACTGTGCCTGAAGAAGGACGCCAGGGGGAAACTTACGGGAAATCCGACTGAAAACTATGTTTTCTGCTCGGATCCGGAAGATGTACGCTTAAGCGGGGGGACAGTCACAATTGAACGGGCACCTGCCTTGCGGAATACAACGTATGAGCTGACGGGAGACAAGGGCGCATACCGGATCGACAGCGACGGAACGGTGATTGTGAGGTCCGGTACCAGCCTGAGAGCAAAACCTTTTTCGGGACAGGGCTACAATACCGGGGCGAAATTCCAGAACATCACCAGTGACAGTACTTTCACATTCCGGCTGGAACAAAGGAATGCGGACGGATCGCTTGCGGCAGACTCCGGGACAGAGACCGTCTTCTGCCGTGTCGACGACAGTGCGCCGGCAGCTGATATCAAGGTATCAGGGGCTTCCTCCTCCGGCGGATCTTTGTTTTCCTCCTCCACTGCCTATGCTGCGATCACAGTTCCGGAGGACTCTGTCAGCGGACTGTCCCAGATTCGTTACCGCGTCCTGTCAGGGACGTTGAACGCGGACACAGTGGGTTCTTTTCTTCAGGGGACGCCGATGCTTTCGACGATGTCCGAATGGAGAACAGCCGGGCAGAATACGGGCGTACGCCTGAGCGGACAGGGAGTTTACGCAGTGGAAGCCGAGGTCAGCGATCAGGTCGGGAATACCAGCCTGACACGAAGCCAGGCGGTCGCGATCGATGCTTCGGTTCCCGATCTCAGAATTGCCGGTGTGGAAAACGGAAGCGCGAATGCCTCAGCAGTCCGCATCAAAGTGTACTGTTCAGACCCATCCTACCTGCCGGGTTCTCTGAAGGCGGAGATGAAGGCGGAGTTTGGAGGAAAGATCCCGGGTTTTGCTCTGAGCGAAGATTCCCCGCAGGAAGCAACCCTGTCATTTGAGGACTTTCCTCATCAGAAGGAAGCAGACGCAGTCTATCACCTGAGTGTGACGGCATCAGACCGGGCAGGGAATCATGCCGGAAAACAGATTTCCTTTTCCGTGAACCGGTATGGTTCCAGCTACAGTCTGGCGGCTCAGACCGCGCAGAATCTGAAAAAGTTCTATCACATCAAACCATTCGACGTGACATTTCTCGAGACAAACCTGGATCAGGTGGGAGACGCGCGTGTTCTTCTTCGGACGGCAGGGAAGCTGGAAGAACTGCGGTCCGGAGCCGGGATCGAAACGGAAGGAAAGAAAGACGGAAAAGGGGTGTCGCAGTATTCTTATACGGTACCGGCAAGCCGGTTCTCGAAGGACGGGACATACGAGGTGATGCTTCTGACGACGGACCGCGCCGGGAATTCTTCAGACAGCTCAGCGCAGAGGCTGCCTGTCCGGTTTGCGATTGACACAGCTGCTCCGGAGTGTCTGGTTTCCGGGATCAGACCAAATGGACGGTACAGGGAGAAGACACTGACGGCCGTCGTGGAAGTACGTGACAACCAGGCGCTTGAGAAGACGGCGGTCTATATTGATTCTGAAAAAGCTTCCGGAATCAGGCGGGAGCAGTCTTCTGACGCGGGAGAGATTCTGAAGATTCCCCTGGCTGAGAAGGAGGCCTGGCAGACCGTCCAGGTATATGCCGCAGACAAGGCAGGAAATGAACTCTGGACGGCAGAGATCCCTGTTTACATCTCATCGAACGATCCGGAGAGCGCACAGGAGTACCGCAGGGAAAGGCTCAGTGCGCAGCAGGCGGAAATGCTTCGGAAAGGTCTGAACGATTTCCGGAGACGTCTGGCCGGGATCTGGCTGCTTCATGGAAAGAATGCGGCGCCTGCTTCCGGAACCGTAAAAAATCTCTATCAGGCTTTCCTGAAAGAAGAACGACGTGATGCTCCGGCTGATGAACAGACTGTACAGGTGATCGAAGGAACGCACACCGGCAGCCGGAAGGCAGGAACAGGGAGTATTGTTCTGGCCGGAATTGCGATGGCTGCAGCTTTGTCAGGACTGTCCGGAGGCGTTTTCCGGTACCGGAAAAGGCGTGTTTCCGGGCGGAGGATACGTTCGCATTAAGTCCGGCAGACTGCTTCGCTCGACATTCGATGTCTGCGGGGATACAATGAATGCGAAATGAGACGAAGAGAAGAACGAAATGACAGCAAAGACACACAAAGCCGGTCTGGCAGAGCGGCTTCTTTGCTGCGCGCCGTATTGATCGGCGCGGCGATGTCACTGGCCTGGGGCGCGCTCAGCGGTGTGCTTCACCTGGAACGGCTGTTTCCGGACCCGGTGTCCGGGAAGCTGTTCGCGCAGCCATTGACCGTACAGATCGCACTGTACGGATTGATCAGTCCTTTGCTGGAGGAGATGCTGTTTCGCTGGTTTCTGTTCAGTCTGACCCGCAAAGTCATGCCGGACAGAGTCGCCGCTTTTGCCGTTTCAGCCCTGTTTGCCCTCTGGCACGGCAATGTCATACAGATGCTTTATGCATTTCCGGCCGGCCTGATCCTGCAGGCGCTGCGTGCGCAGTCAGGCCGTATGGAGGAGCCGGTCCTGTGCCATATGAGCGCGAACCTGACTGCGATTGCAGTATCAGCGTTTGTATCGTAACCGTCTGGGTGGATTCCGGATCTGTCCGGTCTTCGGGAATGTGTCTTGTTTCTGTCTCACCGCCTTGACGCGTCAGAACGAATCCGATATGATTCTCGGGTGGGTGATGCTGCCTGCCGGCAACCGGCGTGCGGCAGACCGGATATATGGGCAGAATGGTATTCATGAAAGGAGAGCAGACGTATATGTACTCAATTGATGACGTGCGCAGAGAGGATCCGGAGATTGCTGCTGCGATCGAGGCAGAGGTTTCCAGGCAGAACAGCCATATCGAGCTGATCGCGTCCGAGAACTGGGTTTCTCATGCCGTGATGGCGGCGATGGGAAGTCCGCTGACAAACAAATACGCAGAGGGCCTTCCGGGTCATCGCTATTATGGCGGCTGCAGCATCGTGGACGAAGTTGAGAATCTTGCAAGAGAGAGAGCAAAGCGTCTGTTTGGCTGTACCTGGGCAAACGTCCAGCCGCATTCCGGCGCCCAGGCCAATATGGCGGTTGAGCTGGCACTGCTCCAGCCCGGCGATACCTTCATGGGCATGAATCTGTCGGAGGGCGGACACATTTCCCATGGAAGCCCGGTGAATTTCTCCGGACTGTATTTCAACTATGTTCCATACGGAGTCACCAGCGACGGATTCATCGATTACGATGAAGTGGAGCGCATCGCGAAGGAGTGCAGACCGAAGATGATCATCTGCGGCGCCAGCGCTTATGCAAGGACGATCGATTTTAAGAGATTCCGTGAGATTGCGGACGCAGTCGGCGCTTATCTGATGGCAGACATTGCGCATATCGCGGGTCTGGTCGCCACCGGTGTTCACCCGAGCCCGTTCCCTTATGCCCATGTCGTGACAACGACGACGCATAAGACACTGCGCGGACCGCGCGGAGGCCTGATTCTGTCCACCGCGGAATTCGGCAAGGAGCATAAGCTCAATAAGGCGGTATTCCCGGGGACCCAGGGCGGGCCGCTTGAGCACGTCATTGCAGCAAAGGCAGTCTGCTTCCTGGAAGCGCTGCAGCCTTCTTTTAAGGAATACTGTGAACAGATCGTAAAGAACGCGGCATCACTGTGCAGCGGACTGATGCGGAGAGGTGTCGATATTGTATCGGGCGGAACCGATAATCATCTGATGCTGGTGGATCTGACCAATTCCGGGAAGACCGGTGCCGAAGTGGAGGAAGCACTTGACGCTGTCGGCATTACAGCGAATAAAAACACCATTCCGAGAGATCCGAGATCTCCCTTTGTCACCAGCGGCCTCCGTCTCGGAACGCCTGCAGCGACAACCCGTGGTCTGAAGGAAGATGACTTTGACCGGGTGGCGGAGGTGATCGCTTCAGTGATTCTTGAAGGAGATGCAAGGGCGGAAGAGTGCCGCCGGATCGTGACGGATATTACAAAGAAGTATCCGCTGAAGTAAAAGCCAAAGAGGAGGTTCGCACAGGCATTATGCAGGTATGGGAAGCGATACTCGATGGAGCCAAGGATACGGCCAGGCTGGTTCCGTTTCTCTTCCTCACCTATCTGGTGATGGAGTATATTGAGCATCGCACGAGTGACAGGACCAGAGCCGCGATCCGCAGGGCGGACCGGCTCGGACCTCTGGCAGGAGGCCTGCTCGGCGCATTTCCGCAGTGCGGGTTTTCCGCTGCTGCCGCGAGCCTGTATGCCGGACGTGTGATTACCGCCGGAACACTGATCGCGGTCTTTTTGTCGACCTCAGACGAGATGCTGCCGATCTTCCTCTCCAGCAAGGTGGATATCCGCCTGATCATCAAGATCATAGCCATGAAGGCTGTCTACGGAATCATTGCGGGATTCGTGGTGGATTTTCTGTTCCGCAGCCTGAATGTGAGAAAGATCGGTGCCGGCATTCACGGAATCTGTGAGGCAGAGCACTGTGACTGTGAGAAGGGAATCCTGAGTTCCGCGCTGAAGCATACGCTCAGCATTGCCCTGTATATCCTGGCAATATCGGTGGCGATGAACCTGTTTCTGGAACTGATCGGCACGGAGAATCTGGAACATCTGATTTTTAACCGGCCGGTGATCGGTGAAGTCCTGGCGGGCCTGATCGGATTGATTCCGAACTGCGCCGCGTCGGTTGCGCTGACCACCATGTACCTGGATGGCGCCATGAGTGCCGGGGCCATGATGTCCGGACTGATGGTCGGAGCCGGCGTCGGAATCCTGGTGCTGCTGCGTGCCAACCGCAGCAGAAGGGAAAGTGCGAAGATCGTTGCGATCCTGTATGCTGCCGGCGTGATCGGCGGACTGCTGACTTCGCTGATTGGTTTTTTCTGAAGATCGTGCAGCCGGGCCGGGAGGCTTGGTCCCGGCAGCCGGTGATGAGAAGGATACACACAGGGTAAGACTTGAATTCGGAAGGACAGAATGATGCAGGACTATATCATCAGGGCAACCGCGGCAGACGATTCGATCCGTGCGTTTGCGGCCACCACGAGACAGATGGTGGAGGACGCAAGGTGCGCACATGATACGACGCCGGTCTGTACGGCAGCGCTTGGAAGACTCCTCACCGGAGGGGTCATGTTCGGGAGCATGCTGAAGGAGGACAAAGCGCTGGTCACGCTTCAGATCAGATCGGATGGTCCGGCCGGCGGGATTACCGTCACGGCGGACTCTCATTTTCATGCAAAGGGATACGTGAACAATCCGCATGTACAGATTCCGCTGAAGCCGAACGGCAAGCTGGACGTTTCCGGAGCGATCGGATCCGGGACGCTCACCGTGATCCGCGATATCGGCCTGAAGGAACCTTATGTCGGAACCATTCAGATGCCCAGTGGAGAGATTGCGGAGGACCTGACGCTTTACTTTGCGGAGTCAGAGCAGATTCCCAGCTCTGTCGGCCTCGGCGTGCTGGTGGACCGCGACTGGAGCGTGAAGCAGGCAGGCGGTTTTCTGCTGCAGTTGATGCCGGGCGCGCGCGATGAAGTGATAGATGAACTGGAGAAAAGAATCGCAGAGGTCAGCAGCGTAACGGATATGCTGGAGAAGGGTATGCTGCCGGAGGATATCCTCGAAAGCCTGATCGGAAGCTTCGGCCTTCAGATCTCGGAGAAGCATGCGGTCTCTTTTGCCTGCAACTGTTCGAAAGAGCGGATCGAGCGGGCGCTGATCTCCATCGGACCGAAGGACGTGAGGGAGATGATCGAGGAGGGCAGGCCGATCGAGGTCGGCTGCCAGTTCTGCGGGAAGCAATACCGGTTCGATGTGGATGACCTGAAGCGGATTCTTGCGATCCAGGAGAAGAAGTGACTGCGGGAGCGTGAAACAGGAGGAACCGGTGATTCGCGTGGCTGACATCAATTCCGCCATGCAGCAGACCGGCAAGGCCAAAGCTGTCAGGAGGTAAAGAGGATGAGAGACGGTTTTATCAAGGTCGCAGCCGTGACGCCGCAGGTCAGGGTCGCTGATGTGGCGTACAATACGGAGGAAGTGATCCGCCTTCTTCAGGAAGCAGCCGCAGGCGGGGCGAAGATCATTGTGTTTCCGGAACTGGTGCTTACCGCATATACCTGCAATGACCTGTTTCTGCAGAGCCCGCTGCTCCAGGAAGCCAGAGAGGGACTCCGGCAGGTGATCCGCGCCTCGGCGGGCATCCATGCGCTGGTCTTTGTCGGACTTCCCCTTGAAGTGGAAGGCAGCCTGTATAACGTGGCGGCTGTTCTGTCAGACGGTGTGCTTCTGGGATTTGTTCCCAAGCGGGCGATCCCGAATTACAGCGAGTATTATGAGCAGAGATATTTTACGCCGGGAATCGGGGAGCCGGTTCCGGTCTGCTTTGACCAGGAGATGGTTGCGCTTGGTGCATTTCAGATTTTTGAGTGCTCCAGCGGTGAAATCCCCGGAGGCCTGCGTGTTGCCTGTGAGATCTGCGAGGATCTCTGGCTTCCGGATCCGCCCAGCACGAGAGCTGCTCTGGCGGGGGCCGATGTCATCGTGAATCTGTCTGCCTCTGTTGAGGTGACGGGGAAGACCGCCTACCGGAGGGATCTGGTGCGGATGACTTCAGGCCGTCTGGTCGCAGCTTACATCTACGCAAGCGCCGGCGAAGGGGAATCCTCGCAGGATCTGGTTTTCTGTGGACAGAGGATGATCGCGGAGAATGGCAGTCTGCTGGCAGATTCCGGAAGGTTTACAACAGGGATTACCTATGCGGACATAGACGTTGACCGCCTTCGTTCGGAAAGACGCCGTATTACGACCTTTGCCTGCAGGAAAGACCCTGCATTCCAGTCGAAGCAATTCTCACTCGATGTGGCGGAAACGCCTCTGGCACGCAGGTTTGATCCTGCGCCATTCGTTCCGTCCGAAGAAAATGAGAGAAACCGCCGCTGTGAGGAGATCTTCCAGATCCAGGCGCTCGGCCTGAAGAAACGGCTTGATCACATCCATACATCAGATGTCGTAATCGGCATCTCGGGCGGACTCGATTCAACGCTGGCGCTTCTTGTCGCCGTCAGGGCATTTGACATGCTGCACCTGGACAGGAAGGGAATCCACGCCGTCACCATGCCGGCCTTCGGCACGACGGACCGCACCTGGCGCAACGCCGTCGCGATGTCGGAATCCTTTGGCTGCAGCCTGCAGGAGATCCACATCCGTGACAGCGTACTGCAGCATTTTCAGGACATCGGGCACGACCCGGCCGTCACGGACGTCACCTATGAAAATGCGCAGGCACGCGAGCGGACGCAGATTCTGATGGATCTGGCGAACCAGACCGGCGGGATCGTGGTCGGAACGGGTGACCTGTCAGAGCTGGCACTTGGCTGGGCAACTTACAATGGCGACCATATGTCCATGTACGCAGTGAACAGTTCCGTACCGAAGACCCTGGTACGTCATCTGGTGCGGTACTATGCGGAAACGTTCGCTGACGAAAAGCTGAAGGCTGTCCTGGAGGACGTCCTGGACACGCCGGTCAGCCCGGAGCTTCTTCCGCCGAAGGACGGGGAGATCGCGCAGAAGACAGAGGATCTGGTCGGGCCGTATGAGCTTCATGACTTCTTCCTGTACTATGTGCTGAGATTCGGATTTGCGCCTTCCAAGATCTTCCGGATCGCGAAGGAAGCCTTCCGAGGACGCTACGAGGCGGACGTGATTCTGAAGTGGCTTCAGAAGTTTTACTGGAGATTTTTCTCCCAGCAGTACAAAAGATCCTGTGTCCCGGACGGCCCGAAGGCGGGATCTGTGGCGGTGAGCCCGAGAGGAGACCTTCGCATGCCCAGCGACGCGTGCGTCACGCTCTGGCAGAAGGATCTTCAGAACATCAGCTGATTGGATCAGACGGTGTTTGGACCCTGATACCCCGGCCGTGCTCAAAGAGATGGCAGAATGGCTGCCCCGGCGCGGCGCAGCAGGTCCTGCGGCAGCAGGCTTGCACATGACAGAATGGAGAGTACAGTTATGCTTGATCCGGTACAATACAAAGACTGGCAGATTGCCCAGGAGGCAGAGAAAACCCTCCCATCCGTGCAGGAATTCGCTGCCCGTATGGGCCTTGAAGACGATGAGATCATCCCTTACGGCAGAACGCCGAAGCTGGATTTCATAAAAATCATGAACCGGCTGAAGGACAAACCGGACGGGAAGTACATCGAGGTGACGGCGATCACCCCGACGCCGCTTGGCGAGGGAAAGTCCACGACATCCCTTGGTCTGATTGAAGGCCTCGGGAAGCTCGGGAAAAATGCAGGCGGCTGCCTGCGTCAGCCTTCCGGCGGGCCGACCATGAATGTCAAGGGAACGGCTGCCGGCGGCGGCAATGCGCTGCTGATCCCGATGACGGAGTTCTCCCTTGGCCTGACCGGGGATATCAACGATATCACGAACGCGCATAATCTGGGCATGGTTGCGCTGAACGCCAGAATGCAGCACGAGCGCAATTATGACGACGAGCGCCTGCAGAAGATCGGTATCCGCAGGCTTGACATTGATCCGGAGCGGGTGCAGTGGAACTTTGTCATGGATTTCTGCTGTCAGTCTCTCAGGAAGATGGAGATCGGCCTCGGCGGGGGGAAGATGGACGGGTATCGCATGACGACCCGCACAAACATCGCGGTTTCCTCCGAACTGATGGCAATCCTGTCGGTTGCCACGGATCTGCAGGACCTGAGAAAGAGAATCGGAGACATCGTCCTTGCCTACGATAAGCAGGGCAATCCGGTCACGGCGGAGGACCTTGAGGTCGCCGGCGCCATGTGTGCGTGGATGCGGAACACGATCAATCCGACGCTGTGCTATACCGTGGAGCACCAGCCTTGCCTGGTACACGCCGGCCCCTTTGCGAATATCGCGATCGGACAGTCCTCCATCATCGGAGACCGGCTCGGGCTCAAGCTCTTCGACTATCATGTGACGGAGTCAGGCTTCGCCGCTGATATCGGCTTTGAGAAGTTCTGGAACGTGAAGTGCCGTCTGTCCGGCCTCAAGCCGCATGTGTCCGTCATTGTCGCGACGATCCGTGCTCTGAAAATGCACGGGGGCGGACCTGCTGTCAAGCCGGGCAAGCCGCTTCCTGAAGAATACACGAAGGAAAACCTGGCCTTGCTGGAGGCGGGCTGCGAGAATCTGTTCCATCATGTGAAGAATGTCCAGAAGTCCGGCATCCGTCCGGTCGTATGTATCAATAAGTTCCACACGGACACCGACGCAGAGATTGCGCTGATCCGGTCGATGTGCGCAGAGCGCGGCGTACGCTGTGCCCTGTCCGAACACTGGCAGTATGGCGGAGAAGGCGCGCTCGAGCTTGCGCAGGCAGTCGTAGATGCCTGCGAAGAGCCATCCGGGCTGAATTACCTGTATGACCTTGACCTTCCGCTTCGCCAGAGAGTCGAGCGGATCGCCACCGAAGTGTACGGCGCGGACGGCGTTGACTGGGAGCCGCTTGCCATTGAGAAGGCAAAGCGTTTCGAGTCGGATCCGAAATATGCCGATTACTGTACGATGATGGTCAAGACACATCTGTCTCTGTCCCATGATCCGGAGCTGAAGGGCGTCCCGAAGAACTGGAGGCTGCCGATCCGGGATATCCTGGAATACGGCGGGGCAAGGTTCCTGTGCCCGATGGCCGGCGCCATCTCCATGATGCCGGGAACCGGGTCCAATCCCGCTTACCGCAGAGTGGACGTCGACACGCAGACCGGCAAAGTGACAGGATTGTTCTGATTCATCAGATAAAAATCCTGCCTGTCCATGAGGCAGCGATGTATCAGTGCCGGGTGTGTCTGTGCCCGGACACAGGCGGACAAGGAGGGAGAGAACTTGAGATTCAGGCCTTGCATCGATATTCATAACGGAAAAGTCAAGCAGATTGTGGGGGGATCCCTGAAGGGCGATGCATCTGTAGCCGAGGAGAATTATGTCTCAGAGCACGACGCCGCATGGTTTGCCCGTTTTTATGCCAAAGACGGACTGAAGGACGGACACATTATCATCCTGAATCCCGTCAGCGCCCCGCAGTACCGTGACACAAAGCAGCAGGCTCTTGCCGCGCTTGGCCAGGCGCCGGGCTTCTTCCAGCTGGGCGGCGGCGTCACGCCTTACAATGCGGAGGAGTTTCTGAGCGCCGGTGCGTCTAAAGTGATCGTGACCAGCTATGTATTCCAGGATGGGACATTTAACAGACGCCATCTGGAGAAGCTGGTGCAGACGGTCGGAAAAGACCGTCTCGTCCTCGACCTGAGCTGCAGAAGAAGAGGCGAGGATTACTATATCGTGACTGACCGCTGGCAGAATTTCACCGATGTCTGCCTGAATGTCGAAACGCTCCGCCAGCTGGCGGAAAGCTGCAGCGAATTCCTGGTCCATGCGGTGGATGCGGAAGGCCTTCGCAAAGGACCGCAGCTCGGGCTGGTTGACCTGCTGGCTGAGGCGGGAATCCCTGTCACCTATGCCGGCGGCGTTGCGAATTTCCAGGATCTGAAGGATCTGAGAGAGCGGGGAAAGGACAAAGTCGACGTCACCATCGGCAGCGCCCTGGATCTCTTCGGGGGAGACATGCCTTACCGGGAGGTGCTCAAAGCGCTGACAGAAGACGCGGGTTCTTTGTGAAGCCGGCAGGATGATGATAAGTGCGGAATGGCTGCAGACTTTTGGGGTCGCAGCGGAGAAGCTCTGCCCCCACAGCAGACGCAAAGCTCCTGAGCGCAGACTTTTTGGGGTCGCAGCGAAGGGGCTCTGCGTCTGCAGCGGGGCAGCTCTTTTGAAAGATCCTTTTGCAGATTATGCGTTGTTCGGAGCGGTTAACTGTGCTATACTTGTATCAACAACGGCGGAAGCTGCTGTATATAATGCAAGAACCCATCAACATCGATCCTTCACTAGGAGGTACTGCATATGAAATTTACGATCAGCGGAAAGAACCTGGAAGTGACTGATTCCATGAGGAAGGCAGTTATCGACAAACTTGGAAAACTGGAGCGTTACTTTACTCCCGAAACAAAGATCATCGTTACCATGAGCGTCGAGAAAGACCGTCAGAAGATTGAGGTGACGATCCCGCTGAAAGGAAATGTGATCCGTTCCGAGCAGGTATCGAACGATATGTACGTTTCCATTGATCTGGTCGAAGAGGTGATTGAGAGACAGCTGCGCAAGTATAAACAGAAACTGGTGGACCGTCATCAGGATGGAAGCTTCAAGAGAGAGTTCCTGGAGTATGAGACCGAGGATGTGGATGACATCCAGATCGTGCGGACAAAGCAGTTTGATATCAAGCCGATGTATCCGGAAGATGCCTGTGTGCAGATGGAGCTGTTGGGCCATTCCTTCTATGTCTTCCGCAATGCGGAGAATGACCAGGTGAATGTCGTCTATAAGAGAAAGGGCGGCACATACGGCCTGATTGAGCCGGAGATCTGACCACCGGCGTTACTCCTGAATACCGTTCTGACTGCTCCCCGGGATTTCCCGGGGAGTTTTTGCGGCAGGCGGAGCGCCAAAAGCCGGAAGACAACATGCAGGAATCCGGCCGGTGCGCTTGAACCTTGTCACAGACCCTTACACGTGATAAAATCACTCTGATTATTTCATGATGTTGGGGTCAAAAGTACCTTTTGCCCCCAACTATGATGTACGGATCGC
>CAMIVF010000027.1 GCA_946401715.1 uncultured Clostridia bacterium
TCTTGACACTGCGGGTATGAACCGCATGCTCTAGCCAACTGAGCTACTCCGCCATATTCAATTGTCCGGATGAATGGGACCAACAGGGCTCGAACCTGTGACCCCTTGCTTGTAAGGCAAGTGCTCTCCCAGCTGAGCTATGATCCCATATATCCGTGAGCCGTTTTTCGGCTGACTGTGCTATCATACAACGGCTGTTTTTCTGTGTCAAGCCAAAAATAAAACTGAAAGCAGAAGGAAAAAAAACAGGATTCTGTATCCCGCAAGATTGTTTCCGGCCGGCATTTTGGCTATTATGAAAGTACGGATACGGAGCAATCAATATGGACAGAAAACAAAACAGTAAAAACCGGAAGAAAAGAAAGTACAGCAGAAAGAAGGTGGTCCTGATCGAGCGGACCGCTCTGCTTCTTGCTGCTGTTTTGTCTGTATGCCTGATCTGTACATTTTTGGTTCGGAAGATTGCGTCTTCCGGCAGTGACACTGCGGAGCCGGCCGAAATGAGCGAGCGCGCGGTACAGGCAGAGACAACTGCCAGGGAGCCGGACCGGCGCAGCTATCTCTTCAGTTTCGCCGGTGACTGTACGATCGGGAGCCTTCTGGAATGGCAGGGAAGCCTGGATATCGATTTCCAGTCTGTCGTGAAGGATGATTATGCCTATCCCCTCTCCCATGTCAGGGATATCTTTGAAAAGGACGATCTCACAGTCGTGAATCTGGAAGGAACCTTTACGAATTCGACAGACGCGGTGGAGAAACCGTATCGTTTCAAGGCAGATCCCGCCTATGTCCGGGTGCTGACGGAAGGCAGCGTTGAGGCGGTTTCCACCGCAAATAACCATTCCGGTGATTTTAAGGAGGCCGGTCTTGCAGACACCATCGCCGCGCTGGATTCTGCCGGCATTCTTCATACCGGGCCGGGAAATCCTCTGATCCGGACGCTGGATGGAGGACTGACCATCGGAATTGTCTCTTACAATACGGTTGACAGTACCGCGGGTGAATGGCAATGGCGGCAGGATATCAGGCAAGACATTGATACCTGTAAGGAAGCCGGCTGCAGACTGATTATCGGTTTTATGCACTGGGGAACAGTGGAATACCTCACAGAACCGGAGGCATGGGAGGTTCAGCTGGCACATGACATGGCTGACTGGGGCTGTGATCTGATTGTGGGAGGACACGCCCATATTCTGCAGCGCATGGAGTATTATCATGATGTGCCCATCTTCTATTCCATGGGTAATTTCTGTTTTGGCGGCAACACCGGTCCCGATGACATGGACAGTGTGATCGTCCAGGCACAATACACATGGAACAGTGATGACAGCACACTGGAGCGCAGCGCTCTGCGTGTGATCCCGTGCGAGATTTCTTCCAGGAAAGACCGGAATGATTATTGCCCGACTCCATGTGAGGAAGGTTCTGAGGATGAGCAGAGAATCCTCGGCAAACTTCAGTGGAGCGGCTGAGTGGCAGGTTTTACATTTCAGCCGCGCCCGGATACGGACGCGTTTCTTCGGGTGCGGTACTGCAAGGAAGCCGGCAGCAAACTCGCGCATACATACTCCGCTGCGAGCAATCCTGTCACGGGAAGGAAAAGGAAGGTATATCTTGGGTGGGTTTCCCAGATACAGAAGAACAGGAACATGCCAATCCAGCAGATCTTCAGGAAGAGGACCATCCCGTCCTCTTCTTTTTTTCTGACCCATGCAATCAGGGACATAATCAGAATAAATCCCTCCAGCATAGTTTTATACAGCAGCGTGACTTCAAAAAAGGTGCGGCTGCGGCCCAGAAAATCGACGATCTTCGATTTTTTGACCGGGTCTCTTACGATATAGTTCGGCGCGCCTGCGGTTCCTGTTCCGTAAGTGAACTTTGCTTTCTTTACGAAGACATGCTCCAGCGTTCCCCTGAACCCCATCTGATGAATCCGGTCTTTCAAAAGACGCAGGTCCGCCTCCGTCTTTGCCTTTTTTCCTGCATAGGACTGCGTGTAATCGACGTCCAGATTATCATACTGGCCCACATTATCCGGATTCATCGCCATCATCAGAAAATGTGCCGGCGGAAATTCGATCTGTTCCCTGTATTCGTCTGAAATCCCGTTTTCTGTCAGGAACCGGTGATTTGTCCAGGTAAGGATCAGGACCATCAGAATGACTGTTCCGGTGTACACGACAAGAAGGCGCAGACGTTTTCCGGAAAACTCTTTCGCAAAGCAAATGACAAAGAAGGCTGTCAGAAGATGGATGATGACAGTTCCTTTTATCATATAACCAAAGGCTGCGGCGGCCGCGGCAAGTCCGATGAGAAGGTCCTGCCGGAAACCGGTTTTCATGGGTTGCGCATTTCCGATAAAAAACAGCACCAGCACAGCCGGCAGCAGAGCGTAAACATCGGTATATGTGAAAGCCGCATAGAGATAAAACGGCGACATGAGCAGCAGAAAGAACTCTGTCAGAAGCCCCTGCTGCGCGGAGCGTAATCTGCCCATGCAGGCGGCGCAGGCCAGAATCGACAGTATGATCAGAATACAGTTGAGAACAATCGAACAGTCAAGGAGAAAATATGGATCCTTCTGTCCCGTGACCACGACAAACAGCCGCAGGATTCCGGTCAGTACCCGCAGAAACAGCGTGTTGTTTCCATACATGGCGAAATAGTACTGCCTCAATGGCGGGATCGAAGTGTTTTCTGCAGCCATTCCGGCTGCTGTCTCAAAAACGATGCCATAGTCCCAGTTTTCTTCGAACCTATTCCTGACGGCAAATGCAATCAGCAGCATTCCGGCAAAGCCCGCAGCAGCCAGAACCGCACCTGTTATGACGCACCTTCTGCCGGAAAGGCGGCGCAGGAGATCACTCACCAGTCCCCTTCCCATAAAAAGAGCAGCAGCCAGAACAACTGAAAGTACAGGAAACAGGAAAGCGTACTTCTCTGTGCCTGACCACAAGATCATGCATACGATCCATCCCGAAACCAGAAGGAACAGGAAAAAGATCAAACGCCTGATGAAGGAAAACCCTTTCTCAACATATCCGAAACGATGCATCTATGCCCTCTCAATGAAGTCTGTCACCGGCTAAACTGCTGTCATTTTGGCATAGTTCATCGAATCTGTGCCGGTATCATATTATCCTCGGCATTCTCTCATGTCAAATGATCATCGGCAAGTATTTGCTGCGCTCCCTCTCCATGAATTCCTGTATCCATTCCGCATCTGTCACAGCCTCTGCCGCCCTGGCGATCACAGATTCCTCCGCATAGAGGTCAAAAGCGGACTGCTTCTCCTGCAGCAGTTTCATGACGGCTTCGTCTGCCGTATCCTCGCAGAGGAGATGATGAACCTCTACATTGTGTACCTGGCCCATACGCCAGGCCCGTGCAATGGCCTGATTTGTGAGGGAGGGCTTGATCTGCGGTTCGCAGAAGATCACGATACTGGCAGCCTGGATGTTCAGCCCGGTTCCGCCTGCCTGCACCTGACAGACCAGTACACTCCCCGCCCCGGCCTGCTCAAACCGGTCTACGATTTCCTGCCTTTCGGCCGGGGTTGTGCTGCCGGTGATGATCCCGGCGCATCTGTCCTTCAGAAATGCTCCGACCTTATCAATCGTTTCACGGAAATAGGAATAGACGATCCCTTTTCGGCCGGCTTCTTCTGTCTCCATGCACAGTTCCTTCAGCCGCTGCGCCTTTGACGAGGTGCTCAGGTCCTCCTGAAGGAAACTGACCCTTCTGGCGCCCATGAAATTTCCGGCAAGGATCTGCTGTGCATACGCTTCCCTATCTTCCTGCGTCATGTCGTTCCACTCTTCCTTCACCTCTGCCGGAGGCAGTTCCGCAAGAACCTCTTCTCTCTTCCTGCGCAGATACACAGGCGAGATCATTTCCCTGAATTCCTGTGTATGCCTGAGTGCAGCCGCTTCCCGCACCTGCCAGGAAAGATCCGGACGGATAAAATCAATCAGGCTGCACATCTCACTGACTTTATTCTCCAGAGGCGTTCCCGTCATCAGGAGGATATGCTTTGCTTCATCGTCCAGCATGCGTACATAACGTGTGCGAAGCGCTTTTGGATTCTTGATGTAATGCGCTTCATCGATGACGAGCATAAGGATCGTCACCTTGTCATTGATCTGATCGATGATACGGCCCATCATTTCGTAATTCGTGACGGCCGCGCCGCCTGTCTGCAGCCATGCGTCAAACGCTTCTTCCATCCCTTTTCCGTGAATCAGCCACGCCGGTATCCGGCTGAACTTCCTGATCTCTCTGCACCAGTTGATCAGTACGCTGGCAGGGCATACGACCAGAATGTGGCCGCCCTTTTCCCCTGTATACAGATGCGACATTGCCGCAATCGCCTGGACAGTCTTGCCCAGTCCCATGTCGTCTCCAAGCAGCACCCGCTTCTGATGCAGAATGTACTTCACCCCGAATTCCTGATAGGCACGGAGATCCCCCAGAAACCCTTCTTTGTCAATTCGAAATGCATCGATCTGAACTGCCAGGTCGGCAGGAAGGTATTCCGTCGAAGCACCCGGTCCGGCCTCTCTTCCCAGGATATGCTCCAGCAGAATATAATACTCGGCGCTGTGCCGTTCAAAATCCTTTACCGCGTCTTCCTGGCTCAGGCGCTCCGCTTCCAGGTATCTTTCATACAGCGTGCAGGCGCGCTTATACACAGGAGAGGTCGCAAACTGCGTCAGATCGTCGATCGCCGATACGGTCTGGTTTTTTGTTTCCTTTCCGGAGAACAGCCATCTGAAGGAGTTGCGGATCACGATCCGGGGAAGAATGCTTTCTGTCTGTTGGTGGAATTCCTTCTGCACCTTGGCTGCATCGGCAATCACCGGCTTCTCCGTCCGGACAACTGCCAGCGCGAGGATCAGCTGCAGATTCTCTGCGGATGGATCGTCCACAGACAGCCGTATGGTCTTCTTTTCCAGGATCTGACGGCGGCAGACAGCGATTGCTGCGCGGATGGCAGCGATCTGCTTCTCCCCCACCCCGCTCACTTTCTCCAGCATCGAATCGTCCGCTTCGGACAAATCCCGGAAGTTCCTGTATCCGGCATCCTCCAGGGCGCCGACCCGGATCCCTGCCTTTGATGCGCGAAGCTCCTCCGCCGGTATTTCACTCAGTGATTTCATCACCTCCAGGTCCAGCATCGCCTGCGCAGCCTCTCTTACCTGCGCCTCTTTGACAGGCACAGCTTCCTGCATGGCAGACAAGGCCTCATCGATCACTGAGACCAGCCTGATCAGCTTATTCACTTCCTTAAAATGAATCCGGCTCATACATCATAACCGGCCCTGGTGCCAGCTTTTGCAATTCTGTCTGCAGCCACCCTCTTACGGACGACTGCGCAGAAACATTTTCCTCCTATTCATAGTACCACAGGCTTCCGGCTGCGCGCATGATTATCATTCGATGCAGCAGATGTTTTTCAGGAAAACACAGCTTCTTACAACCTGTGTTATAATTTTGTCTGAAGATAAATCCTGTGTCCGGATCTTCTAATCGTTTTTTAATCTTTCTTAAAAGCGCAGTTAATTCAGGGCCGGTATAGTAGCAATCGTCAAAGAAAAAAACACCGGACAGACGGAAGAGAAAGTTTCCCGAAACAAGTGTCTTTCAGAAGCAAATGTCTTTCGGAGAACAGCCGGTGGAAATGAGGATTGCACCTGCAGCAGGGCAGGCACAGGAAAGGAAGTGTATCATGGATAAATTTGAGAAGGTTGAAAAGCTCAGAGAACGTGCGCATGTCAGCTACGAGGAGGCGCAGAAGGCGCTGGAGGAGAACGACTGGGATCTGCTCGATGCGATGGTCTCCCTGGAGAGAACCGGAAAAACAGACAGTCCGAAGCAGCAGAAGTATTCCACCAGCTATGACCAGCAGCAGGAATACATCAGCGTCAAAACCAAGGTGGAAGAACAGCAGAAAGATAAGCCCCGCCTGGGAAGATCCATCGGTGAAATCATGCAGAAGTTCTTCCGGATCTGCCGTGAGAACTGGTTCTGCGTGAAAAGGCACGATGACCTGATGCTTCGAATCCCGCTGTTCGCTGCTGTCATCATTCTGCTCTTCACCTGGAGAATTGCGATTCCGGTCATGCTGATCGCGATGCTGTTCAACTTCCGCTACTCTGTCGAAGGCAAGCATGAGCTGAAGGAAGTCAACGCCTTCATGAATTCAGCCGGCGAGGCGGCTCAGACTCTGAGAGAAGGCTTCCAGAACGCGCATGCGAACGACCGGAGCAGCAAGAGCGGAACCGGACAGGCTGCTGATCATGCAGGGGCTGACTTCACGGACACCGCTTCCGGCAACGGTGACAATTCCGCGGACGCTGCTGCCGGAACTGCAGACAGCGCTGCCGAAAACACTATGACTCCTGCAGATAACAGTGCCGTCATGGTCCCGGACTCTGCCGCCAGTGATGCGGAGGGTTCTGACAGCAATGCCAATGAATAAGCAACGGTTTTCAGAACTGAGGATACTGTAACTGAGAATCCTGTAACTGCGGCGCACCATGGTGCGCCGCCGGAATACTTTGATGGGGGGAACTGCATATGAGCGCAAAGATTCTGGTTGTTGAAGATGAAGAAAAACTGGCACGCTTTGTCGAGCTGGAACTGAAGCACGAAGGGTATGATGTAAAGACAGAAGGCAGCGGACGCGCTGCCCTGGCCGAGGCGCTTGCGCAGGATTATGATCTGATCCTTCTGGATATCATGCTCCCCGAGCTGAACGGTCTGGAAGTGCTGCGCCGCCTGAATAAGGAGAAGCCGACTCCCGTGATTCTCCTGACTGCGCGTGACGCGGTCATGGACAAGGTCTCCGGACTGGATGCAGGGGCGGTTGATTACATTACCAAACCGTTCGCCATAGAAGAGCTGCTTGCGCGGATCCGTGTCGCGCTGAAGCTGCATCCGCTCTCTCAGTCTTCCGGTGATACCCCCTCCCAGGCTGCTCCGGAAAAGACGAAGGGACAGCTTACCTGGGGACCGCTGGTTCTTGATATCCCCCGTCACAGGGTCACCATGAACGGCCATGAGATCAGCCTGACCAACCGCGAGTTTCTGATGCTTCAGACGCTTCTGGAGAATACGGATATCGTGCTTTCCAGAGATACGCTTCTGGAAAAGGTATGCGGCTATGACTATGTCGGTGAAACGAATGTCATCGATGTTTACATTCGTTATCTTCGTTCCAAGATCGACAATGTCTTCTCTGTCAACATGATCCGGACCGTGCGCGGCGTCGGCTATGTCATCAATGCCTGGGAAGGTTAGGCCGGTGCCACTCCTCAGATCATAGCAGGAGCAGAAGAGATCATTTTCCCCAACATCACAATATCGGGTGGATACAGACGTGAAAAAAAAGAAGGAAAAAAAACAGGAGACTGCCACATCCAGAAAGAATAAAAAGCCCGCTTCCACACCAGGCGTAAGGAAGCAGGCTGCTGCCGCGCGCAGGAAAACCTACGGTGATCAGTCAAAACGGATGTCATCCATCACGCGAAAACTCCATTTTCTGATGGTGCGGAAAAAGCTGTGGCTCTGGCTTCTGACGGACCTGCTGTTCTTTTTCCTTTTGTGCGCCGCCTTCTTTGCCGGCATTGAATTCCGGTACTATACTTCCACTCCGTCGCTGACAGATTATTCGCGCTCTTTTTCATTTGGCAAAAACCGCGGACAGGTCTGGTATACACTGGCAGACAAAAGCGGAAAGGTGCTCCTTCACAAGAATGTCACACTGGTGCTGGCTGCAGCAGTCGGCATCGTCACCGTTGTCCTGATCCTGCAGCTGTTCAGCCTGCTTGTCTCCTTTTACCCGGAGCATAAAAGGATCCGCACCATTCTCCGGCCGATCAATGAAATCGCGCTGCGCGCGGACGAATTGAGCCGGATGTCATTTTCAGAAGACAAGTACCAGGTGCTGGAAGATGCCATCGAGCATATCAGGCCCGGTGAGGCGCAGACGCTTTCGTTCCAGGATTCCGACCTGGTCGGGGTTGAGGCTGCGATCAACAATCTTCTGGTCCGGATGCGGGATACCTATCGTCAGCAGTCCCGTTTTGTCAATGACGCGTCCCACGAGCTCCGTACGCCGATCGCTGTCATCCAGGGCTATGCCAATATGCTGAACCGCTGGGGCAAGGAGGACGAGAAGATCCTGGACGAATCCATCACAGCGATCCGCAACGAAGCGGATCACATGAACTATCTGGTGGAGCAGCTGCTCTTCCTCGCGCGCGGTGACAGCGGAAAGACCTCCGTCACCATGGAGGACGTGGATCTGTCTGCCATGATGCAGGAGGTCTATGAAGAATCTTTCATGATCGACGAGGCCCACCCCTACCGTTACCTTCCGCCGAAGGATACGGTGATCATTCAGGCAGACGCTGCGCTGCTCAAGCAGGCGGTCCGTATCCTGATTGACAATGCGGCCAAGTACACACAGCCCGGAGATGAGATTCTGCTCGAATGCGGCATAGCGGACGGTTCTGCTCCTTCAGAAAATGCAGCCACACCGCAGGCTTTTATCCAGGTCCAGGATACCGGAATCGGCATGGAAGAGGCAGACGTTCAACAGATGTTCGAGCGCTTCTACCGCTCTGATGAGGTCCGCTCCTATCAGGGAACCGGACTGGGTCTGTCCATCGCCAAGTGGATCGTCGACAAACACGGCGGGCACTTTGAGACCCTCTCACGCACCGGACTTGGTACCAGGATCCGGATTCTGCTGCCGTTGGATTCCGGTTTTTCTCCGGCAGACCAGCGCCGGAACACAGAGCAATGACAGCCCTTTCAGGCGCGGCTCCAGCGGTCAGATCATCTCCCTGACTGTCTCCGTCACCAGCCGTTTGAAGTCATCTTCGACACGCTTCGCAGTCTCATAAACCTCTTCATGTGTCAGCGGAGTCTTATTCATTCCGGCAGCAAGGTTTGTAATGCAGGAAATGCCGCCAACCCTGACTCCCATGTGATTGAGCGCCATGGCCTCGCAGGCAGTGCTCATTCCAACCGCGTCGGCCCCCATCATGCGGTATGCCCGGATCTCAGCGGGTGTCTCAAAATTAGGACCCGGATGCTGGATATAAACACCCTCGCGCAGGGAAACCCCTGCCCTGACAGCGGCTGTTCTGATCACACCCTGCACTTCCTTGCTGTAAACACTGCTCATATCAGGAAAACGCACGCCAAGCGCGTCTATGTTCTTCCCCCGCAGAGGGCTGGGAATCAATGACGTAATATGATCCGTGATCATCATGAGAATTCCCGGCTGAAAATTCGGATTGATGCCGCCGGCTGCATTGGTCAGGATCATGGTCTTTACCCCGAGCATCCCAAGCAGTCTGACCGGAAGAACCACATCCGTGATATCGTAACCTTCATAATAGTGGACACGTCCCTGCATCAGCGCAACCGAATGACCCGCCAGTGTCCCGAAAAGGTACTTTCCGCTGTGCCCCGGCACCGTAGAAACCGGGAATCCTTCAATCTCACTGTAGCTGATCTCTTCCTGAATCTGCACTTCCTGCGCAAATGTTCCCAGGCCGGAGCCCAGTACGATTCCGATTTCAGGTCTGGTCTGAATTCTTCCGGATACACAGTCATAACACCTTAACAGCTTCTGATACACTGCATCTGACATACTTCTCTCCTCCTCTGAACGCTGTCTTCGCTGTCATCAAAAAATATGCTATGATGATTACGAATTCCAGTATAGCATGATACGCCCACGGAAAGGAGGCCCGGATGCTGCAGGATATTCTTCCTCATGTTTACCATAGCGAATACCGGAATCAGTCACCGGAGGATACGGATATTATGATCCTTCAGAAGGGGCGGGAACTGCTGCTTGCCTCTGACGGCATCTGCTCTCTTCCGACGGTCGGACAGATCAGGAAGATCTGCCCGGAAGCGGTCAAGGATTCCTTCTACCTGTTCTCTGTCGATGAGCAGGGGTTTTATTCTGTCCCGGATCAGGCGATGGAAGCACTGCAGCTTCTGTTATCCGATCCGTCCTCCGGGATATCTGACTTCTCCTGGCAGAGTGTGATGGCACTCAGAGAGATGGAACACGAATGGCATGCATTTGGCGGCGCCGTCGGATGGCATCTGGCAAGCTGGTACAGCCTGCACCGCTTCTGCGGACGGTGCGGCACCAGGACGGTCCATTCTGAGACAGAGCGCGCCATTGTCTGTCCGAACTGCGGCCATATCTGGTACCCGAGGATTTCTCCTGTTGTCATTATCGCGATTGCGGACGGGGACAGGATCCTGCTGACGCGGTACAACCGGAACGGCTACAGACGGCACGCTCTGGTTGCAGGGTTTGTGGAGATCGGAGAATGCTTCGAAGATGCCGTCCGCAGGGAAGTGATGGAGGAAGTCGGACTGAGGGTGAAAAACATCCGTTATATAGAATCACAGCCCTGGCCATTCTCCTCCTCGCTCATCGCCGGCTTCAGTGCTGACGTTGACGGCGATCCGACCGTTCATCTGAATACAGACGGCGGCGAGGAACTGGCCGAGGCTGTGTGGGTTGACAGAAAGGCTCTCACCATCGAAGACAGCAGTGTATCCCTGACCTGGGATATGATCCGCCGGTTCAAGGACGGCGTACTTTCACCTTCACCTTGATCTTCTTCTTTCCGCACTTCACCGTAACGACGGTGCTGCCGGGCTTTTTCGCTGTAACAGTACCGTCGGACGACACTGACGCGACAGATTTTTTCGAAGAAGTATACTTCAGTGCCTTGCCGGCTGTTACCGGATTCGGGAGCGCCTGAAGGTTGACACGCTGTCCGGGACGAATCGTGATCTTCTTCTTTGAGACTTTAATCCCTTTCAGCTTTACCTTCTTTTTCTGCACCCGGATGCGGAAGGATACTTTGA
This sequence comes from uncultured Clostridia bacterium, assembly GCA_946401715.1. Classification (GTDB taxonomy): domain Bacteria; phylum Bacillota; class Clostridia; order Lachnospirales; family Lachnospiraceae; genus Porcincola. The sequence goes on from CAMIVF010000027.1 coordinate 10,918, forward strand.
TCCCGCTGTCTGTAACCGCACTGACAACGGCTTTTCCGGTCTTTCTTCCGGCGGTCACGGTGCAGGTTCCGCCGGCCTTTCCCTTCACGGACACAACAGACAGATCGGACGACCTCCAGGATACGACCTTGTCCTGCCCGAGCAGGCCGATGACCTTGAGGACTTTCGTCGACTTGCCGCGCTGAAGCGGTATCATATCACTCGCGTTGGCACGAGGCTTCTGCTTCCTGTAAAGAACAGTATAGGCCGCAGCCTTCTTTCTTTCAGCTTCTTTCTTTGCTGCCTTCTCAGCCGCTGCTTTTTCTCTCGCGGCCTTCTCTTTCGCCGCTTTGTCAGCTGCTGCTTTCGCGGCTGCTGTCTCTGCTGCCTTCGCGGCTGATGTCTCTGCAGCCTTGTCCGCCGCTGCTTTTACGGCGGCTGCCTTTTCATTCGCTGCTTTTTTCGCAGAAATATAGGCAAATGCCTGTGTCACCTGATTGTTCTTGGCGCCGGCAAGGAACGTCAGATCAAGCAATCCATATCCAAAATCACTGTCCCACCCAGGCTTTCCCAGATCCCTCGTGCTTTGCTGAAGAAGCTGCTCCACCTGGTGAACATCTGCGCCCGGAAATTTCAGCCTGATAAGCGCTGCCGCCCCTGCGGCATGCGGTGCAGCCATGGAAGTGCCGTCCATCGAAGCATACACAACCCGGTAAAGCTTCCCGTCCCGCTGCACATAATAATAGCTGCTGCTTACAATCGAGACACCTGGCGCAACAAGGTCCAGCGTCTGTCCATAGTTACTGAATCCGGCTCTGTCATTGCTGCGGTCCACGGCGCCGACCACGATACATTCTGCGATGCTGGCAGGTTCATACCGCATCGTAGAGCCGCCTTCATTCCCTGCAGCGGCCACAACCGTAACGCCTTTGCTGACAGCGTACTGGACCGCATCCCTCATCGCAGCGTCCTCCCCGGTCTCACCTCCGAAACTCATATTGATGACCTGAGCGCCATGATCCACAGCATACCAGATTCCGCTGATCACCGTGGAAAGACTGCCGCTGCCCGCATTGTCCAGAACACGGACCGGCATGATCTGCACCTGACCTGCTGTCCGCTCCGTACACTTTGCGATAATCCCCGCAACATGGGTTCCATGACCGGCCGCAGGGCTGAGGCAGTCATACGGGCTGTCCTGTGATACGTCCGCCTGACAGCCATCGATAAAGCTGAAAGCATTTGCCTGATCCAGTCTTCCGGCAAGGTATTCATGCTGAAATGAAATGCCGGTATCCAGTACAGCTATCCTGACGGATCCGGACACACCTGACAATTCTGCTCCAAGGACTTCCGTACCGATCATCCTGGGGACTTCCGCCGCCTTCTCCAGGATCTGTTCCCGGGCAGCCTGTGTATGTGTTTCTTCCATGGTATAAATATCATTCTGAAGAAACACATAGCGGTCCGGAACGACATAGACGGTACTGTCTTCTTTCTGAAGCTGTTTCTCCGCCTGCCTGGTATCCCGGACAGAATCAAACTGCAGGACGACCATGCCCCTGCGGCTGCGGACACCGTCCACTGCCCCGTAATCCTCCGGGGCAATCGCCGCATCCGTACTCCTGACGATCAGACGTTCCGCAAGATACGGATTCTTAGCTGCTTTCGGTGTAATATCGTCTCTCTCATATTCAACCACCATCTCCGACAGAGCGTTGTTGAATGCTTTGTCGGAGAGCGCCGGAAGGTTCTGGTCTGCATATACCCTGGACCGGCCGGAAAAAGCGCACAAAAAGGACACAGCCAGAAGCAGGCTGAGTCTTCCAAAGGACAGTTTTCTCCCCCGATCCTTTCTGCTGTTCATCAAGCCACCATCCATCTCTCCATACATGGATCCATGCGCCCGGCAAACCTTCCGCTGCACCGGTCAGGAGTCCCCCGACTCCTTCCTCTCCCTGCTGTAATCCGTATGCAGGCATTCCTCAATTCGGTGAAATGTTCGTCACTCTTCTTCCTCTTCCTCTTCTTCCGCCACTTCCAGTGGGATCAAAAAATGCGACTGATACTTCTTAGGCAGAGATTTGATGGAATAATACATTGCAATACACGAACCTTCCTTCAGAGTAATTTTCTGATTATTCTTTATCTTTTTTTCATTGAGAAATACCTTTTCCAGCTTAAACCCTTTATTCATCTTGATACTCAGTTTTCCGCTGATTTCCTTATCCAGAGAATGTGGGTATGCTGCCTTCTTAAAGAATTTGGTATAATCGGTTTTCCCAACCTTGATCGACTTAAACGGGTTTTTATATTTTACGGCAGTCACGGAAACCTTGTATCTCCGCTTCTTCCCCTTGTAGGAAGCCGTATAACTGACTGTCCCTTTTACTGCTTTCTTTGTCTTGATGCACAGACACCGTGCCCCGTCCATTCTGGCAGTCGAAACCTTGATCGCCTTCTTTGAAGCCTTCACTTTACTGAATTTTGTCCCACTGGGGAAAACAATATCAAACTCTGCTGTCTCACCACTGTGAATCACCAGTGCACAGTCTTTAAATTCCTTCTTCCCGGGCAGTTTATCCACCGTGTCCGCATATGCAGCTGCAGCAATTGCAGCGCAGGAAATCAGCAGCAGACTGACCAGTAACATGTTTCTCAGTAATTTCTTCATCATTCAGGCTCCTTTCTTACCAGCATCTACTGATGTTGGGGTCAAAAGTACCTTTTGCCCCCAACTATGATGTCTATCTTACAGCCCTTTTATCCGCTCGTACGCAGAGGAGCGGATTTGTCTGAACGAGCATGATTGTATCACGGAAGGTCAGATTGTTCAAGTATCTGCAGCCACTCTCCAGAATCGCCGTCTGTCAGACAACGCTTTCAATAAAAGCAACTGCCTCCTTGATGCCGCCGCTGCTTTTAAAGCTTTCGGATATTTTTTCAGCGCATTGTTTATAGCTTTTCTCATTGATAACCCGTGCGACTGCTTTCACAACATCTTCTTCTGCTGTTGATGAAAGCCTGAGTCCGGCGCCGAGTTCCTCTGTTCTTCTGGCCACCGCGTCCTGCTCCGGCGTCTGAGGAAACAGAATCAGCGGCACTCCAAAATACAGGCCCTCCGAAGCCGAATTCATGCCGCAGTGGGTAATGAAAGCATCCGCTATCTGAAGCACTGCCATCTGATCTACGCTTTCATAGATCTCGATATTCTCCGGCACAGCGTCAAAATGATCCGTATTCGTCCCCATCGACAGGATAACCTGATAGTCCGTTTTCCCCAGAGCATTGATGCAGCTTCGATAAAACGCTCTGTTCTGATTCACCGTACCCATGGAGATATAAACCGTCTTCTCCGCCTTCTTTTTATGGGGTTCCCGGACCGGACGGATCGATGGGCCGATGAAATGGTACTTCCCGGAAAATGTATCCGAATACGGCTGAAAATATCTTGAAGTATACACCACCGTATTTGTATCATTATCATTCTGCACGATATCCAGGATTCCCTTCACCGGATACCCCTGTTCCTGAAGCCGTCTGATCTGCTTGTTCACCTTTGGCATGGAGAACAGCATTTTCAGCGTCTCCCCGATTCCGTGCTTCATGTATCTGGAGGAATACC
>CAMIVF010000028.1 GCA_946401715.1 uncultured Clostridia bacterium
CGCCACCCTCGCAGGTATGTATGCGTTCAGAGGTCTTACGAATGCGATCCTCCACGGCTTTGCGGTAGGTATCAACAACAAAGGCTTTCTGAATGTATTCGGCGGCGGCGCGGACTGCTATATTCCGGGATTCCTCGGAAAGATGGGCAACATGGATCTGACCTGCATGCTTGCGGGCGTGATCATCGCGGCATTGTTTGTCGTGCTGAATATCAAGACATGGATTACTCGTAAGGTAAAGGGGTATACCAATGACAGCATGACATCCGAGCTTGTCAAGGTTGCGGTCATGGCAATTCTGATTCTCTACATCACATGGAAGCTTGCGCAGTTTAAGGGCATCCCGACTGTCGTGATCTGGATTCTTGCGGTTCTTCTGATCTACAATTATATTTCACAGAAAACCGCGATCGGCCGTTACCTGTATGCGGTCGGCGGCAACCGGAAGGCAACCGAGCTGTCGGGTGTCAATACCAAGAGAGTCTTTTTCATCGCCTACTCGAATATGGGATTGCTTGCAGGCCTTGCCGGAATCCTGACCCTTGCAAGAATGGTGCAGGGCAATCCGACCTTCGGACTGGGTTATGAGATGGATGCCATTGCGGCCTGCTTTATCGGCGGCGCTTCCGCTTACGGCGGAATCGGAGCCGTTCCCGGAACCGTCATCGGTGCGGTGCTCCTGGGTGTCATCAACCAGGGCATGAGTATCATGGGCATTTCCACGAACTATCAGAGTGTGGTCAAGGGACTGGTTCTCCTGATTGCGGTTCTGTTCGATGTCGTTTCCAAGAAGAAGGAATAAAGGAGGGGAGGAAAGATGAAAAAGGATGTAAAAACTCTGTTAAAAGACAATACTATGCTCATCGTCCTGGTTCTTGTCTTCGTCTTCTTTACGATCACGACTAAGGGAATGATGTTCCAGCCGATGCAGTTTAACGCACTGATCACACAGAACGCGTATGTCTTTATCCTGGCCTGCGGTATGCTGATGTGCATGCTGACCGGCGGAAACATTGACCTGAGCTGCGGATCCTTCGTCTGCCTGATCGGAGCGATCGGCGGTTACCTGATGATCATCAAAGGAATGAATACGGGAGTATCCATTGCCCTTCTGCTTCTGGTCGGAGTGGTTTATGGCTGCGTGCTCGGATACCTTGTCGCATATGTAGAGATTCCGCCCTGGATCGCAACCCTGGCCGGATATCTTGCCTTCCGCGGACTCGGCACCCAGATTCTGAGCTCGAACAGCTCGACCGGATCCCTGGCACCGTTCCCGCAGAGTTTCCTTGACATTTTTGCCGGCAAGGTGTTTTCCACCAAGCTCGGGGAACTGAACATGCCCTGCATGATCGTGGGAATCGTTGCCTGCCTGCTGGTTGTCTTCCTGAACTTCAGGAGCCGTGCCGCAAGACTGAAGAAGGGCTATGAAGCGGATTCCTTCGCATGGATGCTGGGAAAGACGGTTCTTCTGGACGCGGTCATTCTGCTGTTTACATGGAAGCTGGCGATGTCGGGCGGCATTCCTACCGTTCTGATCTGGGTCGCGGTCATTGTTCTCCTGTACAGCTTTATCACGGGAAAGACAACGATCGGCCGTCACTTCTACGTGGTGGGCGGCAACCGCGAGGCTGCGCGTCTGTCCGGTATTGATACCAGAAGAGTGATGTTCCTTGCCTACCTGAATATGGCGGTGATCACGGTTATCACTTCCTTCGCGGTCCTGAGCAAGGTCCAGGCGGCAAACTCAACGCTTGGCACCAACTATGAGATGGACGCGATCTCGGCGTGTGTTGTCGGCGGCGTCTCCGCTTACGGCGGAGCCGGAACCGTACCGGGTATGCTCATCGGAGCCCTCCTGATCGGCGTGATCAATCTGGGCATGAGCCTGATGAACATCGATGCCAACTTCCAGAAGGTTGTCAAGGGCATCGTTCTGCTCGGAGCGGTTGCATTTGATATCATCTCCAAGCAGAAGAGCAAATAAGTGATTCAACTGCCGGCTGAGTGTGGATTGCATTACGTCAGGCACTGTAATCATGGTATAATGGAGGGAGATCTGTATGAAAGCAGATCTCCCTTTCGAAACTATGCTGCGGTGAGAGAAAACCCTGGGCGTTCTTGAACGTACGGATACAGGAGCGGACTTTGAAGAGACTGGTCTATCTGATGATCATACTTCTGGGAATGGGAGGAATCCTGGTGACAGGCCTGGTCCTTCTTTACCAGAACAGGGCGAAAGAGCTTGATGTGAGTGCTGACAGCGTCAGCAGTTACGACAGGCATTATCTGTTTGTCTCAACGGATGAATCCCAGATGCTCCGCGATATCTACAATCAGACCGCAGCTTCCTGCGAAGCCTCCGGCGCATATCTGGAATGGTGCGGAAAGGACATGCCGGGGGATTACTCCGCGGCGGACTGCGTTGACATCTCCGTCGCGATGAAGGCAGACGGCATCATCGTCTTCCCGGACAGTTCCACAGATCTGAACGCCGCGATCACGAGGGCCTATGATGCCGGCATTCCGGTGGTTACCATACTGAGGGATCTGCCGTCCTCCGGACGCGTCAGCTATATCGGTGTTTCCAATTACCAGATGGGAGATCTGTACGGAGGACATCTTCTGAGCCTCCTGCACAACGGGAACAATGAAGTGTGCCTGCTGACAGACTCTGCCGACCCGGAGAATGAGACCCAGCTGATCTACACGCAGATGGTGCAGGCGATCCGGAACGGCGCTCCTTCCGGCAAGTCCATGGAGCTTCGGACAGAGAGTGTCGACAGCAGGACGGATTTTGACGCGGAGGAAGTCATACGCGACATTCTTCTGGGAAAGGACAAGCCGGATATTCTGATCTGCCTGAACAGTGTCCAGACGGAATGTGCGATCCAGGCACTGATCGAATACAATCTGGTCGGAAAAGTGCAGGTGATCGGCTATTATGTGACGGATCAGATCCTGCAGGCGCTGCGCCAGGACCTGATTCCCGTGACGATGACAATCGATACCGGCGCGCTCGGCATGGACTGTGTCCAGGCGCTGGACGAGTACCTCCAGCTCGGCCGTGTCAGCAGCTATTACAATATTGCGCTGTCAGGAATCACACCGATGACGGTGGAGAAGTATGAGAGGGAGGATGGAGCCGGCAGGCGCGGGGAGGAGGAAGGATGAAGAAAAACAGGATCCGTTTCGCCTCTTCCATTCAGACCCGCATCACGATTGTCGTGGCGACGGTTTTGCTGATGGCGCTTGCCGCGAATCTGTTCGCGTTCCGCCAGAGCAGCCAGACCGTGCAGCGGATCCATGAGGTATTCGCGTCCAACGCGGTTATCATGGATCTGAGCGATACCCTGGCGTCTGCCCAGGACAGCATGCATGGCTACCTGAGTACGAAAAGCTCAGCCTCCCTGGAAGATTTTTACCGGTATGAACAGAGCCTGCGGGAACAGACGGACGGTCTGAATGACAGGAATGTGGGCAATGAGCTTCTGATGCTGGAGAAAAACATCAGGTCCATGACCCAGTCTTACCTGACTGTTTCGGAGGAGGCGATCCAGGCAAGGCGTGCGAGAAACGTCGAGGAGTACAAGGCGGCCTACGCGAGAGCGGCCAGGCTGTTTGGCTATATCAACAACTATATCTATACGCTCAACAGCAGACGGTTCTCACAGAATACGGAGAATTATCTTTCCCTGCTTCGCAGCATGCGGAACATTGAGCGCATGAGTCTCGCGATGATCCTCGCGGTCAGCGCATTTGCCCTGTTCTTATGCATCATGAGCGTGAGAGCGGTGATCGGCCCTCTGAGTACCTTGTCCGCGGCTGCGGAGAGCGTTGCGGGCGGAGATTTCAGCATCGATGTCAAGGAGTCCCAGAGGCAGGATGAGGTCGGTGTGGTGACGAACGCGTTCCACAAGATGCTGGGCAGCATCCGTGACTATATCGAATCCCAGCGTGCGTCCATGGAGAAGGAAGCGCAGATGAAGGAAAATGAGCTTTCCATGGAGGCGCATCTGAAGGAGGCACAGCTGAAATTCCTGCAGGCGCAGATCAACCCGCATTTCCTGTTCAACAGCCTGAACGCGGGATCCCAGCTGGCTACAATGGAGGGAGCGGACCGGACAGAGCATTTCCTTTCCCGCATGGCGCAGTTTTTCCGGTATAACGTCAAGAAGACAGGCGGGGACGCTGCCCTGAGCGAGGAGATCGATTCCGTCGATAATTACATCTATATCCTGAATGTGCGGTTTGCGGGTGACATACACTATGTGAAGCAGATTGACCCGTCGATCGACCTGGAGACAACCAGGATGCCCAGCCTGATTCTTCAGCCTCTGGTGGAAAATGCAATCCAGCATGGGATTCATGATGACCACGAGAACGGGATCATTACACTTACCGTAGATTATGTCGAAGAAAAGGAAAACGAGACCGGTACGGACTGTGTGCGGATTACGGTTTCGGACAACGGAACGGGAATGACCCGGAAGCAGCTTGACCGGATTATGGAGCCGGGAGAGGGCAGGGCGGAAGAAAACGCGGAAGACGGAAAGGATTCGGCCGGAATTGCAATCACGAATGTCATTTCCCGTCTGGAGCTGTATTATAACCGGGATCATTTGTTCAGTATCTGGAGCGACGGACCGGGGACGGGAACGGAAGTTACCATCCTTCTGCCCGGAAACCCGGATCAGACAGAAAGGGATTAAGATCTTATGTATCGGATTCTGATTGCGGACGATGAAGGCATCATGGTGGAATCTCTCCGGGAGATCATACTGAGACAGTATAAAGAGGTCGTGGAGATCGCGACGGCAAAAACGGGAAGGACGGCGATCGAGCAGGCGGAAAACTTTCATCCGGACATCGTGTTCATGGATATCCAGATGCCGGGCATCAACGGGATCGCCGCGATCAGGGAGATCCGCTCCTTCAATTCGTCCTGCCTGTTCTATGTCATTTCCGCCTACGATAAATTTGACTATGCCCAGGACGCGATCTCACTCGGTGTGGAAAAGTACATTATGAAGCCGGTATCGCGCGATGTGATTATCCGGACGGTGTCAGATGCCATGGAGAAGGTGGACCGGATCCGTGAAAAACGCTCTGACCAGCTGAAGATCCAGGAGAAGCTGGAGACCATTCTTCCGGTTGTGGAGAACGGGTTCGTCACGGGGATGCTGCTTTCAGACGACCTGCAGGACGAGGAGTATTACCGGCAGCTTCTGGAGATCCGCGAAAAGGACGCCTATGTTGAGGTGATCTGGTTCGGACCGAAAAAGGAGCAGGAACAGGATCAGATGCTCAGTCCGGTGGAGAGCAGAGTGAAAGCGCAGGAAAACTATATGCAGATCCGTTCTGCGATCAAGTCCTTTCAGCGGTGCATCATAGGGCCTGTCATGAGTGACCGGATCGTGATTGTGGTTCCGCATGAGGACGAGACGATCACTTACGATGAGCGGATTGAGAGCATCAACAATATGCGATCGCTGCTCCAGCGGCTGTCTGAGATGCTGTCGATCCGTGTCAGGGCAGGCATCGGAAAGATCTGCAGGTTTGCGGATCTGCGCATGAGTTATCTGGAGGCAGTGCAGGCGCTGCGGGATTCGCGCGCGCGGGTTGTGCATATTGAGGATATTTCCGAACACGGTGTTTATGAGGACGACTACCCCATCGAGCTGGAGCGGGATACCTTTACCGCGCTGTCCAGGGGCGATGTGGCAGGCGTGCAGGAGAAGGCCAACGTTTTCTTCGACTGGATGGAGCGGCATGATCCGATGGATCTTGACAGCATGCGTCTGAAAGTGCTGGAGCTGGTTCTGCGGTCTGAGCATGATGCATTTGCGGCGGGTTCCGTCAACTATGCGTTCGACTACCGCAAGGACTATCTCACACAGGTCAATGCGCTGCAGGATGTGCGTCAGATCCGTGACTGGTTTCTGGATCACATGACATCGATCGCCGGAACCATTCACAATCAGGCGGAGGAAAAAGACGAATCGACTGTCGCGAGAGCCTGCAAGTATATTCAGGAGAATTTCCGGCAGGAGCTGTCTCTGGATGACGTATCCAAGGAGGTCAATGTCAGCCCGTATTATTTCAGCAAACTCTTCAAGGAAGAAGTGGGAGAAAACTTTATCGATTACCTGACGGCCCTTCGGATCGGCAACGCGAAGGAGCTTCTGAAGCGTCCGATTCTCTCGGTCCGGGAGGCGGGGCTGCAGTCAGGGTATGCGGATCCGAACTATTTCAGCCGGATCTTCAAGAAGCACACGGGGATGACGCCGCGTGAATACAGGGAGAGGAATCTGTAAGGCGGGGAGCGCTTGCCACAGATTGTCTGTTTCGAAAAGGATTTCTGCCGGAAGAGAACATGAGGGAAGAAAGATGTCGACATGCAGGTGGCTTGGAAGAATTGTTCGGACTGCGGCCGTACTGGCTGTGTGCTGCTGCTTTGCTGCAGGCTGTTCTGCGGACGATCCGGAACGCGCGGATCAGCCGCAGGCAGTAAGCGAGGCAGGAGAGGAGAAAGTGCAGATCGGCATTTCATTTGACTCCTTTGTCATCGAACGGTGGCTCCGGGACAGGGATGTCTTTGTCGCAACCGCACAGGGGCTGGGCGCTGAGGTAAATGTCCAGAATGCGAACGGCGACGTGGAAGAGCAGATCTCGCAGATTGAATACCTGATCGAGAAAAAGATGGACGTCATCACGATCGTCGCCATCGACGCCGGCGCGCTGACGGAGGTCGTCAGGAAAGCGCAGCAGGCCGGTATACGTGTCATCTGCTATGACCGCCTGATCCGGAATGCGGCGACAGATCTGTATATTTCCTTTGACAACCGTATGGTCGGCACACTGATGGGGCAGGCGCTTGCAGACAGCCTGCCGGACGGAGGAGAGATTTTCCAGATCCAGGGTTCTTCCAGCGATTACAATGTGGATCTTGTCAGGGAAGGGTTTGAGGAGGCCCTGAAGGGAACCGGCATCCGGATCACCTATTCGACCTTCTGCGATAACTGGCTGGCGGAGCTGGCGTTTGACGCTGTCGGGAAAGGACTTGACAAAAACGGAGGAAAGGTTGACGGTATCATGTGCGGCAATGATGACCTGGCAGGCCAGGCCATACGTGCCCTGACAGAGAAAAAGATGGCCGGAACGATCCCTGTTGTCGCACAGGATGCTGAGCTGAGCGCCTGTCAGAGGATCGTGGAGGGAACACAGACAATGACAGTTTACAAATCTGTCGACAAAGAGGCAGCCGCCGCAGCGAAGCTAGCGGTGGCACTTGCCAGGGGAGAAGACATTACTGATCCGGAAAGTCCGATTCCGGTCACTGAGACGATGAATGACGGAAAATGGGAGATCCCGTATTACCCGCTGGAGCCGGTCGCGGTGACAAAGGAGAATCTGGACGAAGTGATCATTGAAGGCGGCTTTCATCAGAGAGAAGATGTCTATCTGAATATTGACTGAAAGACAGGATTGCCCTGATGGCAGTTCACGGGTGACGGCCCGGGAATAAGGAGGTTGAAGTATGAACAAGAAGACGCTCTACACACTCAGTATCGCTGCTGCAGTGAGCATGGTTTTCAGCATGGCGGCCCTCGCAGAAGGGAATGCAGACAAGCCGCTGGTCTGGTGGAACCGTCAGCCTTCCAACAGCTCCACCGGAGAACTTGACATGAGTGCGCTTACCTGGAACGATCACACCTGTTATGTCGGATTTGACGCCAGTCAGGGTGCTGATCTGCAAGGCCGGATGATCGCAGATTACATCAGTGATAACATAGACACCATCGACCGCAACGGCGACGGAATCGTCGGTTATGTTCTGGCAATTGGCGATATCGGACACAATGATTCCATCGCCCGGACCATCGGCACCCGAAAGGCGCTCGGTACCGGTGTTGAGGCAGAAGGGGAGATCGACCCGTCGCCGGCAGAGACGAATGTTGACGGAAGTGCTCTCGTTGTGCAGGACGGTGAGATCGGCGGGCTGACGGTCAGAGAGCTTGCTTCCCATGAGATGAAAAATGCTTCCGGTGCGACCTGGGACGCGGCGACAGCCGGCAGCACCATCGGTACCTGGACCGATTCCTTCGGCGATCAGATCGATATAATCGTATCCAACAACGACGGTATGGGCATGGCGATGTTCCATGCATGGTCTCAGGCAGAGGGTGTTCCGACCTTTGGCTATGACGCAAACAGCGATGCAGTAGCAGCGATCGCAGACGGATATGCAGGCACCATCTCCCAGCGTGCTGACGTGCAGGCTTACCTGACCCTCAGAGTTCTGAGAAACGCGCTTGACGGCGCAGATCCGGACACCGGAATCGGCACCGCCGATGAAGCGGGCAATGTCCTCTCCGATACGGATTACTACTACGATGAGGAATCCCGTTCTTACTACGCACTGAACCTTGCCGTTACTTCCGACAACTATGAAGAATTCCTTGATTCCACGGCTGTCTATGCACCGGTTGCGAACCAGCTGAGCGAGGATTCTTCACCGGTCAGGAACATATGGCTTGACATTTACAACGCGTCGGATAACTTCCTGAGCTCCACGTACCAGCCGCTGCTTGAAAAGTATGATGATCTGCTGAATCTGAATGTCGAGTACGTCGGCGGCGACGGGCAGACAGAGTCCAACATCACCAACCGGCTGAGTGACCCGAACCAGTATGACGCGTATGCGATCAACTTGGTGAAGACGGACAACGCTGCTTCTTACACTGCATTGCTCGAGTAAGGGCGCTTGCATCACCTGCGGACATGATGTACAGTATCCGAAGCAGATGGGAAAGGAGAACCGGATCAGTGGAAGATTGTTTCAACGTTGCGGATATTTACGGCGAGGATGTTTTTTCTGACAGTGTCATGAGAGACCGCCTTCCGAAGAATGTATACAGGGAGCTTCACAGGGCGATGGACGAAGGAGGAGAGCTGAATCCCCTTGTCGCAGATGAAATCGCGGAGGCGATGAAGCAGTGGGCGATCGAGAAGGGAGCGACCCACTATACGCATTGGTTTCAGCCGCTGACCGGAACCACGGCAGAGAAGCATGACAGTTTCCTGGCTTCGACGGGAGAAGACGGGAGAGTACTGATGGAGCTGTCCGGCAGGAACCTGATCAAGGGGGAGTCGGACGCATCTTCCTTTCCTTCCGGCGGACTCCGGGCGACCTTTGAAGCGAGAGGCTACACGGCATGGGACATGACTTCGCCGGCCTTTGTGCGCAGGGATGCTGCCGGCGCAACATTGTGTATCCCGACTGCTTTCTGCTCCTACAATGGGGAGGCACTTGATTTCAAGACCCCGCTTCTTCGTTCCATGGACGCGATTAACAGACAGTCCCTGCGCCTGCTGCGCCTGTTCGGCAATACGACGTCGAAGAAGGTCAGGCCTTATGTCGGGCCGGAACAGGAGTATTTCCTGGTAGATAAGACAACCTTCCATAAGCGCAGAGACCTGGTCTACACCGGCAGAACACTGTTCGGCGCGATGCCTCCGAAAGGACAGGAACTGGACGATCACTATTACGGATCGCTCAGGACACGGGTGGCTTCCTTCATGAAGGATGTCAACCAGCAGCTGTGGAGACTGGGGGTTCCGGCAAAAACACAGCACAATGAGGTTGCTCCTGCCCAGCATGAGCTGGCGGTGATCTATGAAAATGCTTCTCTGGCAGTGGATAATAACCACCTGGTGATGCAGACGCTCAAGAGGGTGGCTTCCTGGCATAACATGCGCTGCCTGCTTCATGAGAAACCATTTGCCGGTGTCAACGGATCCGGCAAACATAACAACTGGTCGCTGCAGACAGATGACGGCATTAATCTTCTTGATCCGGGGAAGACACCGCATGAGAATGATCAGTTCCTGCTGGTGCTTTCCTGCATCCTGAAGGCTGTGGATGAGCATGCGGACCTGCTGCGGGAATCAGCGGCTGACCCGGGCAACGACCACCGTCTTGGCGCCAATGAAGCGCCCCCTGCCGTAATCTCCGTGTTCCTCGGAGACCAGCTGGAGGATCTGGTCATGCAGCTGATCCGGACCGGAGCGGCGACAAGGTCGATCCGCGGCGGAAAGCTGGTTACCGGTGCCAGTACGCTTCCGGATTTTTCAAAGGACGCGACAGACAGGAACCGTACGAGCCCCTTCGCATTTACGGGAAACAAATTTGAATTCCGCATGGTTGGATCGAAAGATTCCATTGCGGCTCCGAATATCGTGCTGGATACGATCGTGGCGGAAGCTTTCTCGGATGCCTGCGATGAACTGGAGAAGGCGGAAGACTTTGACAGGGCGCTGCAGGACCTGATCCGCAGATACCTGACAAAGCACCAGAGAATCATATTCAACGGAAACGGATATTCCGAAGAATGGGTGAGGGAGGCAGAGCGAAGAGGGCTTCCGAATCTGCCCTCCATGGTAGATGCGATCCCGGCCCTGGTGACAGACCGCTCCGTTTCCATGTTTGAGAAATTTGGTGTTTTCTCACGGTCCGAGCTGGAAAGCCGTGTTGAGATCAAGTATGAGAATTATGCGAATATCATTCACATTGAGGCGATGACAATGGTGGATATGGCTTCCAAGTCCATCATTCCGGCGATTGTGCACTGGACAGGATCCCTGGCGGGGACCATCCGGAATCTGGAAAGCATCAAAGCTGACGCGAAGGTGCAGAGACAGCTGCTCGATGAATCCGGTATGCTGCTGACAAAGACGAGTGAAGCGCTGCAGGAGCTGATCCGCCTCATCCGGGAGGAGGAACAGATGCCGGAAGGACGGGATAAAGCCGTGTTCTGCCACCGCATCATCTGTCCGGCTATGCAGACGCTTCGAAGACCTGTGGACCGCCTGGAGATGATTGTAGACAAAGAGATGTGGCCGATGCCGACATACGGAGATCTGCTGTTCGAGTTATGATTCTGCTGTCTGTGAAAGCTATTCACGGCCCATTCCCCCTCAGACCGTGAACCATCCGTGCTTCGCCCGTCTGTCGCTGCTTCGCAGCGTCTGTTCGCGGTTGCGGGGGAAGTTCCCGCTTCGCGCCCTTGCTCTGAGCACGCAGCCTGCTTCTTACACGCAAGCGTGACGAGTCAGGCTGCGGACTCAGATCAGCCGTGAACGGTCATAACCTTAGTGCAATTTCAACTAATTTCAGTTGCTTTTTTTGGGGAAAAAGATTACACTGAAATTGCAATATGGTGAATTTCTACATGTATTTGGGCTTGATTCCCCGATGATTCATGCAGGAAGCTGATTAAACAACAGCAGGAGGGGCGCTTTATGATCTCGAACCAAGTGCTTCAGTCTACACTTGAAGGCTTAAAGCAGGTCAGCAGAGTTGACATGTGTGTTGTGGATACGGACGGAACAGAGGTTGCGTCGACCTTTACACATGAGGAGGATTTTCGTGACCTGGTGATCAGCTTTATGAATTCTCCCGCCGAGAGTCAGGTCATATCGGGCTATCAGTTTTTCCGTGTGATGGATGAGGTGCAGCTTGAGTACATTCTGATCGCAAACGGAAACACAGACGATGTATATATGGTTGCAAAGCTGGCTGCGTTCCAGCTGGAAACGTTGATTGTCGCTTACAAGGAGCGCTTTGACAAAGACAGTTTTATCAAGAACCTGCTTCTGGACAATCTTCTGCTTGTCGATATCTATAACCGCGCGAAAAAGCTTCACATTGAGTCTGAGGCACGCCGCGTCGTGTTTATCATGGAACTGGAGAACGAGAGGGAGAACAGTTCCCTTGAACTGGTCAAGGACGGAATTGATGCGCGGCCGGGTGATTTTGTGACGGCCATTGATGAGAAGAGCGTGATCGTGATCCGGGAACTGGTTTCCGGAGAGGGAAGCCAGGAGGCAGAAGCCATGGCACAGTCGATTCTGACTGCGCTGCCGGCTGACCGGAGAGGAGAAGCGGTTGTTGCCTACGGTACTGTGGTACATGAGCTGAAGGAGGTTTCCCGCTCTTACAAGGAAGCGCGCATGGCATTGAATGTCGGGAAGATCTTTTTCGCTGAGCGCCAGATCATTGCATACAGTTCCCTGGGAATCGGCCGCCTGATTTACCAGCTTCCTGTCCCGCTGTGCAAGATGTTTATCAAAGAAGTCTTTGAAGGGAAGAGTCCGGATGACTTTGACGAAGAGACCCTTTCCACCATCAATAAATTCTTTGAGAACAGCCTGAATGTATCGGAGACAAGCCGCCAGCTGTACATTCACCGCAATACGCTGGTATACCGGCTTGACAAGCTGCAGAAGCAGACAGGGCTTGATCTTCGTGTATTCGAGGACGCGATTACGCTGAAGATCGCGCTGATGGTTGTCAGGTATATGTCCTATATGGAATTGCAGGATTACTGATGCAGGACTTCGTAACGCCCGGACGATCTGATTGTCCGGGCAGAATTGATTCATCCGGGAGACAGGAAGATGGAAGATTTGAACACTGGCGGAAGAAGATCGCTTCAGATGTATCTGGAAGAACTTGACCGGTTTACGCCGCTTCCGGAGGAGATGGAATTTCTGCTCTTTGAGAAAGCTGCGCAGGGCGACAGACAGGCTGCAGATACACTGATTGAGCGGTATCTCCAGACGGTGTGCGATCTGGCATCGGAATATGAGAAAACACACCCG
Organism: uncultured Clostridia bacterium; assembly: GCA_946401715.1. Lineage (GTDB taxonomy): Bacteria > Bacillota > Clostridia > Lachnospirales > Lachnospiraceae > Porcincola. The sequence goes on from CAMIVF010000028.1 coordinate 12,664, forward strand.
AAGGTGGATGCGGAAGATCTTGTACAGGAAGCAAATACCGGACTGGTGATCGGCATCCAGGCATTGGAGAGAGAGAAGACACTCTCTGCTTACCGCGCCCGGCTGCTCAACAGCGTCACTTCTTATCTGGAGGAGAGCGTCAGGGAACTCGAGGAGATGCTTTCGTCTGACAGGCGGCTGGTAAACCGCATGAATCAGCTTGCCGATCTGATCGGGGAACTGACTGCCCAGCTGGGACGCAAGCCATCCATAGACGAACTGTCCGCTTTTCTGGAAATTCCCGTTGAAGACATCAGGGATCTTCTGAGAATCGGAGGAGAGGATCTGATGGTCAGTGATCAGTGATCCGATTCCTGGTCAGGATCCTTCTCAGGCAGGATGATGCGTACTTTCAGAATCCGGTTTCCGCTGACCTTGTCTGCAATCAGAATCAGGGAATCCTGCGTCGTAACGCGGTCTCCGCGCACCGCCAGGTGCCCGAGCTGTTCGATGAGATAGCCGCCGATGGAATCGTAGTCGTCTGAATGAAGATCCAGGGAAGTGGCGTCATTCAGGTCATCCAGCTTGACACTTCCGGCCACCAGATACTGGCGGTCGGAGATGCGGTGGATCAGGTCTTTTTCGTCCGCGTCATACTCATCCCGGATTTCTCCGACCACTTCTTCAATCATATCCTCGAAGGTGATCATTCCCACCGCAGAGCCATACTCGTCCAGAACGATCGTGACAGCCATGGAACGGTCCCGCATCTCGATCATCAGCTCGGAAACTTTCTTCGTTTCAAAGGTGTAGTAGGGCTCATACATCAGGTCCTTCGGCGTGAAGTTCGCCCTGTCTTCGATGAAACAGAAGTCCTTGATATTCAGGATGCCGACGATATGATCCCGCTCCTTTTCATAGACAGGCAGGCGGGTGAAATGTTCGCTGCGGTAGAGGGCAGCGACAGTGTCGTAATCATCGTCCGTACTGACGGATACGATATCCGCGCGGGGGACACAGACATCTCTTGCACACCGGCTCCCGAAGTCATAGACATTATTGATCATTTCCCGCTCTTCACGTGTTGTCTCTCCGCTTTCATGGCTCACGTCCACCATCGTGCGGATCTCGTCTTCCGTAATGGCAGAATCATTGCTTTCCTTCGGGATCCGGAGCAGTGTCATGACGGAGAGCGCGAGCAAATTCACCAGCCAGATCAGCGGCGTGAAGAGAACCATAAGCAGATGTATGATTCTGGCGTATCGCAGGGTCAGCTTCTCAGAGGATACCGTCGCAGCGTTTTTCGGTGTGATCTCTCCGAAGATCAGCACGAACAGTGTGAGAAGTCCGGTCATGAATCCAACCTTCGAAGAACCGAACAGAGAAATGGTCAGCGTGGTCGCAAGAGACGAGGCTGATATGTTCACCAGGTTGTTTCCGATCAGAATGCAGCTGAGCATCTTGTTCTGGGCATCCAGAATCTTCATGGCTGTCTTCGCGCGCCGGTCTCCGCCTTCCGCCAGATTCCGGATCCGGATCCGGTTTACCGTGGTCAGCGCAGTTTCTGCGGAAGAAAAGAATGCTGAAAGTCCCAGCAGTATGACCAGTCCCGCGATCTGTATCGTGATCTCAGTTGACAAGAATGCTCACTCCTCTCTGCTGCTGTAATCACTGCTTTGAAAGCATTACTATAGAATTACTATAGTTTTGACGTTTTTGCAATACATGTGATATACTACTGCCGAAGAGCGATAACGGGATCTTCAGATATCTTCTTCAGATATCTCTGTTTTTCACGGCTGCCCGGCCTTATGAGCCAGGGTCTTATGTGCAGGATCTGCACAGTAACCATTTTCGTGTAATT
>CAMIVF010000029.1 GCA_946401715.1 uncultured Clostridia bacterium
GGGCAATCCGATCTCGATCGTCTGCGTCGCGGCCTGCATGGCCGGTGCTGTCTGCGGTGACCACTGCAGTCCGATCTCCGATACGACAATCATGTCTTCGGCAGGCGCGCAGTGTGAGCATGTGAATCATGTTTCAACCCAGCTGCCTTACGCCATCACCTGTGCAGTTGTTTCTGCATGCGCGTACCTGATCGCAGGCATCTTTGCGGTTCACAGTATACCGTCTGTGATTGCCCTGCCGTTTGGTATTCTTCTCATGATCCTGGTTACCATGGCACTGGGAAAGAAGACGGATGACCCTGCAGCGCAGCAGGAAGCCTGACACTACGTCCACATAATAACGCCCGGCAGGAATTCCTGCCGGGCGTTCATGCTGTCAATGATGATAGAACAGATATCTTTGTTTACGAACTGCGGTATTCCAGTTCTGATCTGGGTGCACGGGTCATCAGAAAATGTACGGTCTGTCGGGGATCGGCACCATGATTGACCACTGCGTCAACCGCATTGACCAGAGGCATCTCTATGCCGTACTTTGACTCAAGCTCGAGCGCTGCCGGAATCGCATTGATTCCCTCGACAACCATGCCGATTTTCTGAATGGCGTCTTCCGGCGTCATACCCTGGCCGATCAGCTGTCCGCAGCGGTTGTTTCTCGAATGCAGGGAGGTCGCAGTGACGATCAGGTCGCCAATACCGGCAAGTCCGGCAAAGGTACCGGGGTCGCAGCCCATGGCGACGCCAAGCATGGTGATCTCATGCATGCCCCTTGTGATGAGCGCAGCCTTGGTGTTGTCGCCGTATCCAAGGCCAAGCGCGGCACCGCTTGCCAGCGCGATGATATTCTTCAGGGCGCCGCACAGCTCCACGCCGGTGATGTCATCGTTCGTATAGACGCGCATCACATCATTCATGAAGATCTGCTGGACAAAAAGCGCAGCCTCTTCATCATGGCTTGCGGCAACGATGGTTGTCGGCAGATCCTTCGCGACTTCTTCTGCATGGGTAGGTCCGGACAGAGCCACAAGACGCGCACACTTGCCGGCTTTGGCAAGTTCATCTGCGATGACCTGCGTCATGGTCATCAAAGTACCGCTCTCAATTCCCTTCGCAGCATCTGTAATCAGCTGCCCGTCAGGAATAAACGGTGCAGCCTTCGCCGCAGTGGAACGGATAAACACGGAGGGCACCACAAACAGCAGAAGATCTTTGTCCCGGCAGACCTCTTCTATGGAAGAAGTAAAGCAGACTTCTTCCGGAATCACCATACCCGGAAGGTTCGGCTGGGTGCGGGTCTTTTTGTATGCTTCGATTTCCTGCGGCAGAGCCGACCAGACCGTTACATGATGACCGGTCAGCGCAAGCATTCTGGTCAGCGCCATTCCCCACGTGCCGGCGCCGAGCACACCAATATCAGCCATAGTTCAATCCTTCCCTGTTCTATTACGCCGGACTGAGTTTCTTGATGATGCTGATATGGTTCTTACCGTCTTTGTATTCATAGTACATGTGATCCATGCTCTTTTTTACCATGAAGATTCCCAGGCCGCCGATCCTGCGCTCCTGGGCGGAGAGTGATATGTCCGGGTCTTCCTTTTGAAGCGGATCAAATGGCATTCCTGCGTCGGACATTGTGATACGAAGCCACTTCCCCTTCAGGTCTTCTTCAGACATACCCTTCCTGCTTTCTTCCGGAATAGGGCATTCATTCATGGTTTCTATGAGGATATCCGCATCTCCGGTTTCCGGTGTATAGGCATAAGTTGCAATGTTGACGAACAATTCCTCAACAGCAATGTCGATCTGCATTCTGGTTTTCAAAGGGCAGCCTTCCTGATCCAGCTGCTCATCCACATTCGCAAGAACCTGAGCCAGGTTATCCACGATGGCCAGAATTCTCAGATTCTTCTTAAACATAGAGATGATCCTCACCTCCTTAAATGAATACCGAAAACAGACTGCAGGTTTTACTCGATCGTAAGAATGTCAGAAAAACCGGTAACTTCAAAGATCTCGTTGACATCTTCCTTGACATTGATCAGCTTCATGCTGCCCTGCTTCGACATGAACTTTTGAGCAGTAAGCAGAACGCGAAGACCCGCTGAGGAGATGTACTCAAGCTTCTCGAAATCGAATACCAGGCTGGTGACGGAGTCCATGAAAGACTTCAGCTCATTCTCCAGCTCAGGCGCGGTTGTGGTATCAAGTCTTCCTTCGAGCCTGACAATCGCTTCGCTTCCATTGATCTGCTTTTCAATATTTAACATAGTGATCCTCCTTTGACAGCAGTATATTTCAATTATGACGGCTTTAGGCCGACACTATTATTATACAGAAAGAAAGTGAGAAATAAAACCTCTTTTTCTCGCTGCTTCACACTGCTTCACGCTCTTCTTCACGTTCTGTTTCACGACGTCAGACAGGATCCGGATCCCGGACGGCAGTGTAGCTGTCAAGCAGGAAAAGAGGGTGATAAAGCTGTTTCATTCTGCGAAGCCCCGGATGGCCCAGATCGTCCTCCAGGTTAATATAAGGATAGTCCGTGCATACGCGCTTTGCCATCTCGCAGATACAGAGCGGAACCGCATTGCGCGACAGATCCGGGCTGTATTTGATGATCGACATATCATAGATCCGGTCGTTCGACGGATATCCGAGCAGATAGGCCCATTCGCCGGTATCTGTCTCGATATAAACGCCGGACAGTCCGATTCCGGCCGGATCCTTCGCCGCGGCCAGCGCCGCAAGCCGGTCAGAGGTATGCTGCCAGACAGCCCCTGTATCCCATGGAGCCATACTGCAGATCTGCTGAACATCGAAGCCGGCGGTTCCTCCGCCTGAAATCCGGTCCCATTCGGCAGTCTTCTCACGAAGCAGTGCTTCGTCGCCCGGAAATGCAAGCGTTTTCGAATGCCATACATTGTCTCTGGAAAAATGCCGTACCTTCACCCGGTAGTTCGTACCGGATCCGTTGTCTTCCAGCGCAAGCGAATGACTGGAGTAGACGTATTCACTTGTGTCAGGATCACAGCTGACCGTAAAGCCGAGCTCCTCCAGCCAGCCAAGCTCCTTCTCCGGGACATAGACAAACTTCAGCCGGGAGGAGGCTTCTTCCGGCGTTTTTTGTGAAGCTGTCTCTTCCAGCAGACTGCGCACATAATTCCGGCAGGCCGCTTCCTCCCCGACCGGATAGTAATATCCGTGATCCGCCGCACTCTTTACAACGTAGAAATGTTCGTCTCCGTCGATGGTCAGGCCAAAGGCAGACTGCCACATACAGACAGCCGGAAAAGAAAGAACCGTCATATCATTGGTACCTTCCCTCCGGCAATGCTCCATCCATTGTCTGTCACTGCGTGTGATTGTTCGAAACATGTATTAAGCCCGCCTTGCTGCCGTTACGGTTCATAGTCCTGTGATTCGATGAACGAAGGCTCTTGGTCCTCTTCCGTCCGTGGGCCAACGTACCGGATTGCCAGCATGGTGATGTCATCGAACTGCGGGACATCTCCATCAAAACTGTCCACTGTGCGAAGCATAGAATGGACAAGCTCCTGCGGATCGGCATCCTGCTTTCTGTTCAGCGCTTCGATCATGCGCTCCGAGCCAAACTGCTCATTCTGGGCGGTGGTTGCCTCCGGGACTCCGTCGGTATACAGGAACAGTGTCTTCCCTTTCTTCAGATCGAATTCATAATCCTTGTAGCGGACACCTTCCATGCCGCCGATGACAAAACCGTGCCGGTCGTGGAACAGTTCAAAGACACCATCCTCATTCTGCAGGACCGGATATTCGTGACCGGCGTTGGCTGCGATGACGTGTCCGGTGGAAATGGTAATGATTCCGAACCACACCGTGACAAACATATCCTCATCGTTGTTCATGCAGATCCGCTCATTTGCCTTCTCCAGGACCTCATGCGGTGCGATGCCCATCTGCGCGATGTTGCTGATAATGATCTTGGCCATCATCATGAACAGGGAGGCCGGAATGCCCTTGCCGGAAACATCGGCCATGACAACTCCCAGATGATCGTCATCGATCAGGAAGAAGTCATAGAAGTCGCCCGCCACAGACTTCGCCGGCTTCATCAGGGCATAGACATCAAATTCATCCCTGTCAGGGAAAGCAGGGAAGGTGCTCGGAAGCATGCTCGCCTGGATCCGGTTCGCGATGTTCAGCTCTGTGCCGAGACGTTCCTTCTCCTCTGTGACAGCGGTCAGATTCTTCATGTAATCGATGATGCCCAGCTGCATTTTCCGGATATCCGCATACAGAGCCTTGATCTCATCCTCCCTGCGGTCCGGGACGGAAACGACCTGCTCCTGCAGATCTGAGACTTCACCGTCTGTGCCGAAGGAGGATGCCTCGCTTGCCAGGCGGCTGATCGGATCGGAGACCCTCTTCCGGATATAGAAGCTTCCGGCCAGGGCAGCGAGCAGCAGAAGCACAGCGCTCTGCATGAGCATGAAGAACAGGAAGCGGTGCCGGCGGTTTATAATATCCGTCATGTTCAGGTCAACGCCGACGACGGCAGGGCAGGTATTGTCGGAGGCAGTAACAGGCTCCGCGCAGGTGCACAGCCAGCCGTACTCCGACCGGGACACAGTTGCTTCCACGCGTTCATTCTTCGTCCGGTTATCGAGGCCTGCCGCATTTTTCTCACGAAAACCCAGAGACAGAATCGTTTCACTCGGATCCAGAAGATACATCGCATCCTCCGGCCCCAGATCCTGTACGTAGACATACTCCACCTTCTCGCCGTTCTGCAGCTCAGCAAGCAGCTGCGTATAACGAATATAATCTTCGTACAGACCCTTCCCGCGCAGATACTCCTCCAGAAGAACAGGGTTATCCTGCTCCAGGGCCTGTTCGCGCAGAGACTGGTACTCCTCGGAGGAAACCGCTTCGGAAAGCTCCTTCAGATAGTCCCCATCCAGAAGAGCAGCCGCTGTCACGCTGAGATCAGCGACCTTCTGCATCTGAAGACTGTCGACTTCCCTGTTATGGACGACATAGCCGCCGCAAAGAAGAAGACCGATGATAAGGACGATAAATAAAACCAGCATACAGATCAGCTCACGGCCGATCCGGTTCGTCTTTTTCTTCATGAACGCACCTTTGTTTTATCTGGATTTCACGTTTTATTTCAAGCCAGAAGCGGCAGGCCTGCCGCGTTCCTTCTTACAGTATAATTCATGTGAAGCAGATCGTCACTCTTTCGAGGCGGATCTTTGTCTGAAAAACAGCCCTGAGAAGAGAAATGCAATGGCCAGGACAATGATCACCGCAGAGATTACATACAGACCTTTTGAGACGCCGACGACCAGGGCCCAGCTGAAGATAAATGGGCCAATTGCCTGCGACGTGTTTTCAAAAAGGCTGTAGACGCCGAGTGCCCGGTCGACGCCAAACAGCCTGACCTCCTTCTGATCCGTGTAGAAGCTGGTCTGCAGAGGAAGCCCGAAGCTGTCGGAGAATCCAAGGATCAGCAGTGCGCCAAGCAGTGCCGGAACCGAATGGAAGAAGGCAACCAGAGAGAAGGCCAGGGCATACAACAGCGCGGAGATGGTAAGACCAAACCGTTTTTTCCGTGCTCTCGTAAACAGATTCGTCATCAGGGTGCTGAAGGCCATCACACAGAATCCGTTCAGGAGATAAGAATAACCGACATAGGTCTCGGTCAGGCCCCATCTTGTGCCGATGACCGGATACAGATAGATCAGGAAGTAGCTTCCCGTCAGCACCGGGATAACCAGCATTCCGAAGAAGATCAGAATATTCGGAGACAGCAGGAACTTCAGGAAGGAAACTGATCCCTCCTGCTCCTCACCGGAAGCAGCGGACTCGTCCCGGACAGTGGCATGGATCAGGTACTTCCAGACCAGGATGAACAGGAAGACGCTGGCCAGGGCAGTCACCGCGAACAGGGCTGATTCCGGAATCCAGTTCAGCAGGAAACCGCCGAAGACCGTACCGGAGTTTATCCCATTCAGTGCCGCGGCGTTATAGTAGGCGAAGCCGGTATCCTTTCCGTCACCCGGCAGATCCGCAATCAGGATATTGACGATCAGCAGGATGACACCCCATCCGATTCCGATTACGATACTTCCAAGTGTGATCAGCCAGAAATTCGGGAAAACACGCAGCGCTAAACCTGCAGTGAAAAGGAAGGCACACAGGAGCGCAGACCCTTTCAGGGACAGCTTCCGGATCACGCTGGCACCGAAAACCGAGAAAACCGCGCCGGCGATGACTTCCGCTGAGAACGGAACGGCAGCCAGGACTTCGGAAGAAATCCATGGAATATGCAGGGAAGCTGCAAGCTTCATCGCGTAGACCGGAAGAATTGCCGTTGTCAGGTTTGTAAAGAAGAAGATCAGAAATACGATCATCCGCAGCACTTCTAAAGGAATGATGACACGTCCTGAGGACTCCTTCGCCAGATGCTGATACTTACTGTGTCCGCGGACGAAATAGATGATTTCGACAAGGACCATTACCACGACTGCGGAGACCGCGATCAGGTTGAGCAGCAGGTCATAGAGGAGCTTCCGGATCTCCTGCTCAAAACTGTCAAGGTCAGTTCCGACTTCGATCAGGCCGATCGGCTCTCCGTTTTTGTCCAGGATGGGATCGAGGACAAACAGGTAGCTGCCTTCCACGCTTCGGTTGATATAATGCCTGCCTTTTCCGGACGTCAGGATCGCCTGTTCCTCGGAATCTTCATATTCCCAGTCATAGGGGAGCAGCATGGAGTTTTCGTCCATGGAATAGGTCAGGATGATCGTATCATGCTCTCCCATGACCCGGTACATCGTACAGTACAGGTCGTCCGCGGAATCAGAACCCGTCTTGAAAACGCTGTTCACAGCGCTCTGAACCGCATCATAATCCTTGCCCTGAAAATCGGAGGACTCGTCCAGATTCAGAAAGGCTTGCACAGGCATACGCTCCATGGTGAGCGAAGCACAGTACTCTGCCTTGTCAAACTTGGAATCGAAGAGCTGGTTGCTGAAATTGGGAAAGAGCGTACCGACCAGCATCGCAGTGAGCGCGCCCACACCGGCAAGTACTGCAGCAATGATACGTGCCATGCCGCTTGCTTTCCGTATCAGGAAAATGACAAGCAGGAGCAGGTCCGCAGCCAGACTGATAATAAGAAGCGCCAGGCTGAACCAGACAAGGGTGGTTACCAGTGTCAGCTTCGAAGAGATCGTAAACTCCATGATATCTTCGCACTGCCCCTGGTTCCAGACCTGAACCAGGCTTCCGGTCGTGGAAACCACACTGTAATCGGCAGTGACGCTGTCGCAGATCTCCCGCTCTTCCCAGGGGGCATCTTCATGAAGCTCCTGCACTTCGCCGGAGGGGATGCTGACAGCAAGCAGACAGCGCAGACCGCGGTCGGCAGCATAAACCGTGCCGTCCAGACAGCTGATCGCACGCGGCACACTTTCCAGTTCTTTTACATGCTTTGAATTGTCATAGACCAGATCATCGTGTCTGCCGTTCACATAGCGGTAGATCCGCCCGTGAAAGGTACAGTACCATAACGTGCCGGTATTCTGGTCCCACACCGCGTTCAGGACCAGGCTGTCTGCCTGATCCAGAGGAAATGACTGTTTTTCAGAAGAAATGAGACTGCGTACCGTGATACCCTCCTTTTTGGAAAGGATCACAAAAGAATCGTCGCCTGATGTATTCAGGCCAACAATCGAAGGCCGGATCTGATCTTCGGAGGAGTCTCTCCGGAATGCGGTTTTCTCAAGGACACCATCCGGAGAATACTTCAGAACGGCTTCCTGACTCAGACGGATTCCGCTTTTGATCCGTGTGTCTTCCACATAGATACTGCCGCTTTTGTCCACGCAGAGCCGGACCGCCTTTTCAAAGGAGCCGTCTGAGGCCTTGACCTGCCACAGAAGCTTCCTGTCCGGTGATGCTTTCAAAAGCCTCTCGCCGGACGAGTCGATCACATAGAGATTCCCCTCCTGATCCTGATAAGCGGTGATGACTTCGCTCAGTTCAAATGGCTGAAACGGACTGACCAGAAGCCAGTTTCGAAAGAAAAAAACAACCGCAAGGGAGAAAAAGAACAGGAGGATACAGATGATTGTAAAGATGGTTTTTCGTCTTGCTTTCATGGTAGTATCGTACACTTTTTTGCAGGAGAATTCCAGTGGATTTTCCAAGAGTCGCGGCCGCCCCGTGTAAGAGGCATGGCTCCTTCGCTTCGACCCCCAAAAGTCGATGCTCAGGAGCCATGTCGCTTACACGGGGGTGGGGGCGAAGATTTCAGTGTCATGGGTCAGGGATGGCTGTGGTCAGAGTATCTGGCCAGTTCATAGTCTTCATGCAGTGCGTGGGTTTCGGGGGTGTCGGGGAGGTTTGCGCGCTGCTCCATCATGGAGGGCGTATCGCCTGGTTCGGGCGGTGTGCCCAGTGCGCGCAGGATGGTGCGCCGGTAGCGGCGCCGAATGGAGTTCTGTTCCCGTGAGAGGCGTTCCGGCTGTGGCTTTTTCCGGAGGCTGATGTGCTCATCGCCGCTTCCGTCCGTGGAAAGGGAGGGACTGTCTGCCTCTTCCACACGGCGGAATCTGCGGTACAGACTGCGGATGGCGAGGAAGCATAACCAGACGATGAACACGGTCATGAAAATCGTCAGCACATTTTCGACAAAGACAATCAGATGGTGGAGCCATGCCGGAGGGAGCTGGCCCCGTTTGAGAATGCCGAGGGCGATCAGGAACCGTACGAAGGGATCGGGCTGGTACACGACGCCTTCGGGCTTTGAGAAGAATTCGACCGGCAGTCTGGGCAGATCCAGGAAGTGCCTTCCGCTTGAGGTCATCAGTGCTGCAGCGGCCATAAGGGCGCAGGGAACCAGCACGCGCAGCAGAGCGGCTGCCTGGAGGCTCCCGATCCGGTGCGAGGGAATCTGGCTGATGTGGTGTCTGCTTTCGAGAAAGGATTCTTTTCGTTCGAGCACGTGCCAGGGCAGAACGAGAAAGAAGTACAGGATCGAGCCGACAAGGGCAGTCTGCGCAAATTCATTGCTGTGAAGAAACAGGGCTGTTACATAAAACAGGGCGAACGGGAGCAGGATGACCAGAGAGGGGAGCGGCAGCAGGTAAAGATCGCCGGTCCAGGAATGATCATTCTGCGCTTTCGCTTTTTTCCGGCTGTTGTCATTTGTCCGCATACGGATCGCGTCGAGGAGGAAGAGCAGCAGGATCAGTGCCTGCGGGATCTGCTCGGCCCCCCGGACGCTCACGCCGATGCCCATTTCCAGATAACACAGTGCGGCGAGATATCCGAATGCCACAGGGACGCAGCACAAAAGATACAGGCCGAGATTTTTCACTTTTTCCTGCAGCAGGTACATGAAAGAGGCAGGGATTGCCAGCGTGAGGGTGAGCGCATAGAGCGGCAGGAGGCATTCCCCGGCGCGGGCGGCACGTGCCGGGCTCATGCCGAAGGTGACGGTCAGGCACAGAAAGGGCACCATCAGCGCCAGCACCACAAGAAAGTGCAGCCGCCTGACGAGGGCGAGATAGATCCTGGTGAAGGTAAGCTTACTGTCCATAAGTTTGTGGTTACCGGTACTCGCAGCGGAAGTGACTGCGCCAGTGCCTGCCGGGGCAGGTGCCGGGATAATCTGAGGCAGTACCCGGCGGAACAGATGCCGGGACAGGTGCCGGGATAATCTGAGGCAGTCACTGCCGGAACGTATGCCGGGAGGTTTCGAAAACCGGAATGATATGCAGGTTTCGCTCGCGCTCTGTCTTCCTCCGGTCCGCCGTCCGGGACAGGACAGCCAGAATACCGCCCCGGCGCATGCCGAGAAGTTCCTGGATCCGGGAGCGAAGGGAAGGACTGTCCATAGCAGTCAGAAACACAGATACTTCTTCTTCAGAGCCTGTACTCTGCCGCAGGCTCTGTGCATGTTCCCGGGAAAGCATTTCTTCAAAGGAGAGAAGAGGGCAGGCATCAAAGTCTGACGTCAGGAATTCCTCCATTGCGGTCAGCCGCTGTGCATTCAGGCAGGAGACAAAACGGACACAGCTTTGCAGGGATTGCGCCTCCTGCGTCCCGCTTGCGGGCAGGCAGTTCATCACAAGCTCCGCGTCCCGCTGCTGCTTTACCAGGATCCGGATCAGGGAGGCTGCCATTGCAATTCCCAGCTCCCGCAGTGAATCGCCAAAGGGATTTCCCGGATCAACGCTCACATCGAGGAAGATCTTCACGCGCACCGCTGTGGTGGAAGCGTAAGTGTTGACCATGAGATCTCCGGTTTTTGCCGTTGCTTTCCAGTTGATTGATTTCATCGGATCCTGGATCGTGTAGGGCCGGATCGACGAAAATGCAAAGGGATCTTCATAGACCCGTCTCGCGCTTTCCCGCTCTCCAAGGATCGTTTCAACCGCGTGGAGAAGGAAGCTGCAGTCCGTGTTGGCCGCGTACACATACAGCCCGGTCTCGTCTTCCTGCATGCTGCGGTCCATCATCAGCATGCTCATAAACAGCCTCGACGGAGCGTGACAGGTCAGCTGCGAAACTGCGTAACAGCCCCTCTTTTGAGCCGTAATATGGTATCTGCGGACGATCCGCTCCATACCCTGCACAGCGAAGAGATCCCGCTTGTATACATAATCGCTTTCTACAGTATTTTCAGCGTCGTTAAATGCAAGCCCTTTCGGGATCCGGAAGCCGATCTCCAGGAGCGGAAGAGCCATCCTCTTCCGGTTTTCAATGATCTCCGCCAGTTCGCACGTCTCGAAGGTACAGATATGAGGACAGGAAAACAGGACGCGCACAGACAGCGCGCGGCTCCATGTTCTGCCATACAGATATCCGTGTAGCAGCAGGACCACTGCCACGCCGGCAAGGAACAATGCAATCATAACAGTCCACGTTTCCAGTCTTCTGTCGGGACCTCTGTCTGTGTGAGGGCAGACCGGATCCGTTCTTCCTTCTCCCTCGTCGAAGAGATTCCGGCGGACAGACAACGATGCGCCAGCGTCGGAACCGCGCAGGCCTGAATGTCCTCAGGTGTCACAAATGCCCTGCCCTGCAGCAGGGCAAACCCCTGTGAGGCCCTCACCAGAGCAAGCGTTCCTCGCGGGCTGACACCCTCCTCCATGCGCGGGTTCAGACCTCCGGCCAGGTTCCGCGTACGCTGTATCAGCTCAGTGATATACCGGCGAAGATCCGGGTGTATGTAAACTTTCCGGCACGCTTCCTGAAGCGCGCGGATCTCCTCTATGGAGCAGCACGCCTCCAGCGTCTCCAGAGGCTGCGCATCGATAAAACGGTCAATCATGCGCAGCTCCTCATCCACAGACATGTTTCCCATGCTGATCTGCATGAAAAAACGGTCCAGCTGTGCTTCAGGAAGAGGAAACGTCCCCAGCGTCTCCACCGGATTCTGCGTCGCGATTACGAAGAAAGGATCCTCCAGCGGCCGTGTTTTCCCGTCGACAGTCACCTGATGCTCCGCCATGCATTCCAGCAGCGCTGACTGCGTACGGGGCGTCGCACGGTTAATCTCGTCAGCCAGCAGGATGTGGCAGAAAACCGGCCCCGGACGAAACTCGAACCGGGAAACCGACTGGTCGAAATAATTCAGCCCTGTCACATCACTCGGCAGCAGGTCCGGCGTAAACTGAATTCTGGAAAAAGAAAGAGAAGCCGATGCAGCCAGACTTCTGGCCAGCATCGTCTTCCCTGTTCCGGGCACATCTTCGATCAGCGCATGCCCGCCCGCCGCCAGGCATACCAGCAGCAGGTTCACAGTCTGTTCCTTCCCAACGATCACTTTCGATATGTTCTCCCGCAGCTTCTGCAGGGTGTCCGCGCAGACAGACAGGTTTTGCATCTTTTCAGACATGGCACACTCCGATCCGCAGTCTCAGCCGGCTCAGTGATATGGCTGGGCATCAATTACATGTTTTTTTCCATTAATCTTGATATGGCAGTTATAATGCTGCTTTCCATAAAGCGGGCTGTCCTTTCCGGCGAAATGGAATTTGTTGGGGATTCCGAGATCTGTCATAAAATCGCAGACCATCCGCGCCCCGCCGACGCAGGTTGCATACCCGGTTTTCCACAGATCATACCCGGTTCCATTTCCCTTGTAGCCATAGTGCTGACACCCGATTATCCCGCACAGGGCATTGATAAACTGATAAGTAGAAACATCTTTCTGAAGCACAGTCTTGATGAACTTCTTTCTCCAGGAGCGGTAAGCCTTTCTCGAACTGCTGCCGCTCTTTCGCATACCTGGAACGGAGATAATCTTCATCGAATAAGAATCTCCATTTGACCAGGACAAACGCAGAGTTGTGGTTCCAGTCTTTTTTCCGATTACAAGCACATCCACCGGGAATGTGTCCCGGTCTGTGCCCGCCCAGTCATTCTTTGCGGTCACGACACGGATGATGCTTTTATTATATTGGAAATGAACCCCTTCCTTGCACACGAGGACGGAATTCTTATTTTTCGGGAAAGCAAAGCCAATTTTGGAAATTTCATCCGCCGATGTCTCCCAGGCGCTGTTCAGAACAGTTACTTTACAGGTCAGCGTTTTCCCACCGACTTTGCAGGTGACGACAGCACTTCCCGCATGTTTAGGAACAACCGCTGCGGAGTGAGCCTTTTTTGAGGTAAGCACGGCAACCTCTTTATTGCTGATGCTCCAGGCTGCTTTTTTGGAAGAACCTTTCACCTTGATCACTTTCCTCGCACCATAGGCAAGTGTGATTTTTTTAGAGCTGAGCGAAGCAGCCCGGACCTGCATGGCAGAAAAAAGAATAACAACAAACAAAAGCGGTATCATCCACTTATGCTTCAACCTACATAATGTCATGATGACCTCCTCTTTGATGAAGTTATTTACACAAGCTGATTATACTACATTAGAAGACGCTGTGCCATCAGCTGAAATGCGAAGGCGTGCAGGATCAATCTGTGCACAGACTATCCCAGGAACAGTCTGCACACACCTCCCGGCGCTTACCGGTGTTCAGAATGGAAGAACGGACGTGTTCGCAGAAGGTATGATAGGGGAGAATATCCCCCTCTTTCAAACCGCACAGAGAAAGAACCGTACGGTCATATCTTTGGACTTTTTCAAAGGAGGTACATTTCCCATCCAGGTTGTTGGGACACTTTGCACAGACCGGATCCGGTCCTGCAGTCAGGCAGACAGGCAGATTATTCGTGCTCAGCTCAGTGAGGATTTTTCTGAGATTTTCAGTGAATGCAGGAGAGTAGCCTTTTCCCTGGAAAAAGGAAAAGCACAATCCGTGATGAGGACGAAAAAGAACCGGAGAGATGAGATTCTCTCCGGCATCGCACGTTCCGTTCTGAGCGGTGCGGGATTCAGTGGATGACCGCATATTTCTTAATCCTCCGGGAGATGACCAGGGACAATGCAATTTTGATCAGGTCCGGGATGAGGAAGGGAATAACACACCAGCCGAGAACCACTGCAATTGACACAGGATCATTGTTCTTGTTGTAGAGATACAGGAACCAGAGGGTTCCAAAGGTATAGCAGACCAGAAGGCCGATCAGCATGGAAACAGCCTGTACGACGAGACCGCTTCCGGCCAGGTGTTCCATTCCCCACATGACAAGCGCAGAAAATAAGAAACCGATGATATAGCCGCCGGTATTCCCGAGCAGGATACCGACGCCGCCGGTGAAGCCGGCAAACACCGGAAGACCAACGGCACCAAGCAGGATATAGACCAGAACACTCAAGGTGCCCCGCCGTCCGCCCAGGATACCCACCGCGAGGAAAACGCCCATCGTCTGAAGCGTAAAAGGAACTGTCGCCGGAACGGAGATCCAGGAACAGATAGCGATCAGGACAGCAAACAGCGCGACATAAACGATATCATAAGTCTTTGTATGCGTGCGGGCCTGTCGGCCGGCAGCGGACTGAACGATGGCTGCATGTGTGTCCGTTGATGAGTTTGTCATATCGATCCTCCCATAAAATAATTTCAGATGACATCGAAGAATGTAGCATAGGAGGAAGAAATATGTCAACCCAAAAGAACAGGGGAGTTAACAAATCGCCTTGATTGTTGTCCGCCTGCTCCGCGCAATGACCAGGCAAACGCCCGAAAGGATCCGAAGAGCAGGTGAAGAGCAAAAAGAAAAACCTTTATTTCTGCGGCAGCATCTGCTATACTTAGCGTTGCCGGTTTCAGATGAAACCGGAATGATATTTGTTTCTGTAGCTCAGCAGGATAGAGCGTCCGCCTCCTAAAAAGGTGGTTGAGCACTTCTCTGGGGAAACGCTTACAGCCCGAACAGGGCGCTGCTGGATCTGGAAACTGCAGACGAACTGACAACCTCGGCTCAAATGTCACATAAACTGGCGGCGAGAAGCTCGAACAAGAAGTCAACTTGTTCAGATAATCGCGAGGCAGATGAGACCGGCCATCACAAC
>CAMIVF010000030.1 GCA_946401715.1 uncultured Clostridia bacterium
ATTCCCTCATCCCCTGGAAGATCAGGTATACGCTGGTGGCCCCGGCATCCTGATGGCCGATCGCGCGTTCCATCAGAGACTTCGCGCGGCCGAACTTTGCCGTGTAATTCTTGGTGTTTTCCATACCCTGGCGTGCGCCTTCCTCCGCAGCCTTCAGGATGGTCAGAAGGTCTTCGCCCGCGTGTGCTTCCATCGCTTCCACCGCCGGGGCGAGTGCGTCTACCATGGTCTTGTCGCCGACCGCGGCTTTTCCTCTTTCCTGAATTGCTTCCAGGCTCTTGCGCTCCATGCGGGTCAGGTCTTCACCGGTGATGACCGCGGCTGGCTCCGCATCCTTCGCGCCGGCAAGATACAGGCTTCCGAAGATCACGCCTGACGCGCCGCCCATAGACATGAGCATGGCCTGGCCAGCCTCTTCAAAGAGCTTGTAGGCGTTCTCTTCCCCTATCCGTTTTGCGAGTTTCTTCTTTGCCTTCTGCATACCGCCGGCCATGCCGATCCCGTGATCGCCGTCGCCGATCGCACTGTCCACCTCAGTCAGGTAAGGCTTCGCGGCGATGATCTTGTCCGCCACGTACAGCAGCATGTTCCGCGCATCCTCTGCGCTCAGCTCCGTCAGAACACCCTCTTTGCTTCGGGTGATCTGCGCCTTCTCTACATCATTTTCGTCGAATTCCGGCTCCTCCTGGAGCGCGTCGTCCGCCTCGTCCGCAGACAGCTCGGCTGTCACAGCGCCCTTCGCATAGAACGGCGAATAGCACGGCGCGTCGATGTATCCTTTCAGCTCATCATCCAGGCGCATGATGGAAATCGAGAAACCGCCCATCTCCATGCTGGTGCACCAGATCTTGACCTCCGCGTCATGGACAATCAGGCCGTCTTTCGCAAAATGCTTCGCGAGCTCATGATAGACCAGATTCAGTTCCAGGAGCGGCGTCGAGCCAAGGCCATTCACCAGAACGGCGATCTCTTCGCCTTCCTTCAGATCCATTTCCTTCTGCAGCTCACTGTACATCCGGTCGACGATCTTGTGGGCGGGCATCATCTTCGTCCGCTCGACACCGGCTTCTCCGTGAAGGCCCATGCCGAATTCCAGCTCATCGTCACCCAGCTCAAACGTCGGCTTCTCGTTGCCCGGCAGGGTGCAAGGGGAAATGCATACGCCGATGGAGCTGATGTTGTCTCTTGCCTTCTCCGCGACGCGCAGCACCTCATCAAACTCAAGTCCCGCGTCCGCGGCAGCGCCTGCTACCTTAAACACATACACATCGCCTGCGATTCCGCGGCGGTCTGTAATTCTTTCCTTCGGCGCGGAAGCGCAGTCGTCCCAGACGCGGACATGCGCCGTACGGATGCCCTCTGCCTTGCACAGTTCCTCGGCCATGTCGAAGTTCAGGTTGTCGCCCGCGTAATTGCCATACATAAAGATGACACCCTTGCCTTGGTCAACTGCCTTCGCTGTCTCCGCAATCAGCTCAGGATTCGGGGAAGCACACACATTGCCGCAGGCAACCGCGTCTGCCAGACCGGAGCCGCAGAAGCCCGGGAACAGCGGCTCATGACCGCTGCCGCCGCCGATCACAATGGCAACCTTGTCCTTGCGCGCCGCACGGTACTTGAATGCATTGTACTCGCCGATCTTTTTGTAGTACTTCTTATACGCCGTCAGATAGCCGTTCAGCATCACTTCGACGACATTCGATGAATCTTCATTCAAAATCTTTTTGACACTCATAACTGTCCCTTCCCGTAAATGTGCGTTATAACCCGCACTTATGAATCAAACACCTGATGCAGGTATTCCATCGTCTTCTTCATCCGTCCATAAACCGCGTCATCGTCATCCTCATAGATGGTAACGACTTCCAGATACTGCGGGATCTCATCGAGCCCGGCTTCTGCGGTCGCTTCCCTCATCAGCTCCCTGGTCACGATGCCTTCCTTCGTGAAATCCCAGTGGCGGTCCCACGCCCCGTCGGTTTGCTGCAGATGGATGGACCCGATGTACGGTGCACACTGCTGAAACCACAGCCTGATATCCGCTTTCTCCTTCAGGAGCGGCTCAAACGTCGCATGGCCCCAGTCAATCAGGAGCCTGTACGGAATCGCGCTGCCCTCCAGGTCCTTCATCAGGCGGATCGAGGTCTCCGGATCGTTTGGAATCTCCGCGAATACCGGGACCGCTTCCAGGTGAATTTCTTTCAGTCCCTTCTGCTTCCCATACTCTGCAAGCTCAAACAGAAGCCGCAGCATCTCCTGATAGCGCTCTTCCCATCTGTCCGGATCCCGGGCGTCTTCATAGTCCAAACCGCCGGGCGGCGTTCCCATCACATCGCAGTCCAGCTCTCTGGTCAGGTCTACCGCTCTTTTCAGAAATGTCAGCGATGCGTCACGCTGCTCTTTTTCCGGCGCCAGGAGAAGGGCATACGCGTAGCTCGCATTTCCGCCGAATGTCGATGTAATCCGGATTCCTTTCTCCCGAAATGCTCTGGCAAACTTCTCCGCCAGCGGCCTGCGGTATTCCTCCGGCCACCATGGATCGATGTAATCCCAGGAAAACTGCACCTCGTCAATTCCAAAGTCATCGCGGATCATCGCCGCAAGCGGCTCCGGTTTCATCCAGCGCTTGACCGCAAATGATAAATTCAGAGCTAATCTCATCTGTTTCTCCATTCCGACCGTATCAGCCGACCTTTACTTTTCTGGCCTTGCGCTCTCTCAGGATCTCGGAAATCGAGCTGAAGGAGATCGCGATGACCACGACGATTCCGCTGACGGCCGACTGCCAGTAAACATTGACGCCAAGCAGAACGATCATGTTCTGGATAATACTGATGATGGCCGCACCGATCATGGCGCCGGCCGGATTGCCGATTCCGCCGGTCAGGGCAACGCCGCCGATGACAGACGAAGCAATGGAGTTCATCGGCCAGTTCTCACCGATTGCCGACTGGGACGAACCAAGTCTTGCCACGTACAGAATGCCCGCGAGGGAGGAGATCAGGCCGACCAGCGAGTAGATCAGGACACGGATCCGGTTGACATTGATGCCCAGGATCCGGGCCGCCTCGCGGCTGTTACCGATTGCATAGATATAACGGCCGGTCTTCGTCTTCTTCACCAGGAAAAGAACCACGATCAGAACGCCGATGCAGAAAAGGAACGGTGCCGGGATCGGTCCGACATTTCCTTTGCCGAGGAAGTAGATCTCTTCCGGGATACCCGTGATCGCCTTACCTTTGGTCAGAACCAGGTTGATGCCGCCGTACAGACCCTGCATACCGATCGTCGCAACCATCGAATTCAGGCGCAGCTTGGTGATGATCAGGCCGTTGATGCAGCCGAACAGAAGGCCGCACAGCAGTGCGATCGCCAGTGACAGCCACGGATTCATCCCGTAGGTTACCATCATCATACCGGACAGGATACCGCACAGAGACGCGATCTTGCCGACCGACAGATCCAGCTCGCCGATCAGAAGAAGCAGGGACTGGGCCACACCGATCATACCGACAAATGCAAGGTCGCGGATAACGGACTGCAGGTTATAGATGTCCAGGAAATAAGGGGATGAGATACTGGCAATGATAATCATCACGACCAGCACCGCGCCGATCGCCGTCATGTTACTCTTCTTCAGCGCGCTGATGACAGGATTTGTGCTCTTTGCTTTTTCATTCATAACTGATTACCTCTCTTATGCCACACCGATGATTGCGCTCAGGATTTCCTGCTTGTCGGAAGACGGATCGAATTCCCCGACCTTCCGGCCTTCATACAGCGCAATGATCCGGTTGGAACACTTCCGGACCTCATCCATTTCCGAGGAGATCAGAATAATGCCGATCCCCTTCTCCTCTGCAAGTTCCTTCATCAGACGGTAGATCTCCGCCTTCGTTCCGACGTCGATACCTTTCGTCGGCTCATCAAAGACCATGACTTTCGGATTGCAGCACATGGCCCTTCCGATGATGACCTTCTGCTGGTTACCGCCGGACAGGAACTGAATTTCCTTATCCGCGTCCGGAGTCTTGACGTCATAGGTTTTGATCACCTTCTGCGCCAGCTCCTCTTCCTTCTTTCCGGACAGGCCGAAGGGGCCCTTCATGTCATCGAGCACCGCCATGGAAATATTCTCACGGATAGACAATACGGGCAGGATCCCCTGTTTCTTTCTCTCCTCGGGCAGATAGATAAATCCATGCTTTACCGAGAAGGTGGGATCTCCCAGCTTCCAGTTTTCCCCGTCCAGCTTCACACTTCCTTCGTATGCCGGCAGATACCCGAAGATTGCCTGCATCAGTTCAGACCGGCCGGCGCCTACCAGACCGGAAAAACCGAGAATTTCTCCCCGTTTCAGCTGGAAGGAGACGTCCGTAAACCGCTCACCGGTCAGGTGCTCCACCTCCAGCAGCACTTCATCCGTTACTTTGTTTGAATAGTAGACCTGATTCTGATCCAGCTCTTTACCGGTCATCTGTTTGATGACCCATGGAATGTCCACGTCCTCCAGCCTGGAATATGCCACTTTTTTTCCATTTCTGAAAACAGTGATCACATCACCCAGCGCAAAAATCTCCTCCAGCTTATGCGAGATGAAGATGACTGCCTTGTTCTGTTTGCGGATATTCTGCACGATTTCAAACAAAATCTGGGTATCCTTCGTGGTCAGTGAGGTTGTCGGCTCATCCAGCATCAGCACATCATAGTTCTCGTGCATCACAGCGCGGGCAATCTGAAGAAGCTGCTGAGAGGAGATCGAGATATCCTTGACCAGATCGTCCGGGCGGACCGGAATACTGAACCGCTCCAGGACAGGAACCGCTGCCTTCTCCAGTGTCTTCTGGTTGACCATTCCCTTAAATCCGGATTTTTCATAGGGTATGAACAGGTTCTCTGCAACAGACATATGCGGAAACAGGTCAATCTCCTGCGGCACATATGCGACCTTGTCAAAGAGCTCCTTCTGCTTCAGGGCATCCTGTCCATTGATTTTGACCTCACCCTGTTCCGGCGTATACACGCCGGTCAGGCACTTGATCAGCGTACTTTTTCCGGCACCGTTCTCCCCGATGATGCAGTGGATCTGTCCCGGTTCAAATGACACGTCCACGCTGTCCAGGGCAACCACACCGGGAAAGACCTTTGTGATTCCAGTTGCCTCTAATATGTTCATCTGTCTTGCTCCTCACATCAGAATGGGGACGTATGACCCATTTGATATGGTCATACGCCCCCGGATCATCAATCTACGCTATGGGATCAGTTTAGTGGTTTGCTTCTGATCTCAGATCAGCCGCTGACCAGCTCGATCCACTCGTCAATGTTGGTCTCATCGATGTAAGCGATACCGGTGTCAACCTTTGCCGGGATCTCAACGCCCAGAGACGCCTGCCACATCATCAGAACCGCCATGGAGCCCTGCATCTGCGGAATGGTGGAAGAGGTAGCAGTGATGGTGCCGGACTTGACATAGTCAAGAATCTCAATCAGGTTGTCCATGGAGACGAACTTGACCTGGCCAGCCTTGCCGGCTTCCTCGATCGCAGCCGCAACGCCGCTTCCGCAGGCATCGCAGTTCAGATATCCGGCAAGATCCGGGTTCGCTGCGAGAACAGCAGCCGCCTGCTCCTGCGCAGTCTCAACATTGTCATTGTCGATGCCGCCGTCTACGACCTCGATGTCCGGATATGCCTCAAGAGCCTTCAGATGAGCTTCATATCTCTCAGCATGGTTCGGAGCGGACGGGAAGCCCTGCATAACAGCAACTTTGCCCTTGCCGCCAAGAATGTCAGCCAGCTTGTCTGCTGCAAGCTTCGCCTGCTCGGAGAAGTCATTGCCGACAGAGGTCAGTCCGCTGCCCTCCGGGCTCGGAGCGTCAAACAGGATCACCGGAATGCCCTGTGCCTGGATCTCTTCGATAACAGCCTTGCTTCCTTCATAGTCAACCGGGTCAAGCGCGATGCCATCCGGGTGGGTTGCTGCAGCCTGCTCAAGCGTGGTGTTCTGCTCAACAACGTCGGCCGTCTGCGGTGCACGATAGTCGATGGTCACGGTGCAGCCAAGCTGCTCGGAAAGTACTTCAGCCTGCTTCTCAGCACCCTTGTTGACCTCATCGAACCAGGCGTGTACGCACTTCGGAACGATAACAAAGGTCATGTCCTCAGCCGCCTGAGCGGAGAAGGTTGCGCCCATCATCGTTACTGTCATGGCAGCAGCTGCCGCAAATGCCAAAAGTTTCTTCATGATTTTCCCTCCTTTGTTGTCTTGTGATACTTGTCCGGCCGCCCTGGCCGGACCGTTGTATACAGTGTAGCGAAGTCGCTGCCCAAGAACAATGCGAGGAAATTTAGAATAAGGGGGGGATATTAAGATTCCCACTCACGGATATCTGCGTTTTGAACCTGACGCGTCAGGCTTGCCTGTAAGCGGCAGTACAAAACGCAGATCGATCCCGCGAAGCGGGAACTTCCCCCACTACCGTAAACAAAAGCTGCAAAGCAGCGACAGACACGCAAAGCGTGGCTGGTTCACGGTCTGGGGGAAGGCGCCGTGAGTGAGCCTTACCTGACGCGCCGCTCTTGCCTGCCTTCCTGCGGCACGCTACAATGACCTTATGAAAAAAGAAATCCTCCGCATCCAGAATCTGAATATTCCATACCAGGAGCGTCGGCAGTTCCACTGGATCAACATGATCCTGTTTGAAGGGGAATGCACGGCGTTTCTCGGGCTGTCATTTTCCGGAAAGGATGACCTGGTGAATTTTCTGACACTGCGCAGAAGCTGCAATGTGGAAGACCTCGGACTGCGGATCGACACGAAGCCTGTTCTCACTGCGAAGATGCTGGAGAAGCTGGTCTACCGGGCCGCCCCGCACAGCCAGCCTCTGCCGGGGTGGACCTGTGCCGAGTATATCTCGCTGGCCGGGTCAGGGTGGATCCTGATGGGCCGCCAGAACAAGGATCTTGTGCAGAAAGCGCAGGAGGTTGTGACAGAGCTTTGCATCGGACTGGATGTCAGGCGGACGCTCAGTATGCTGACGGAAAAGGAAAAACGACTGGCTGAGCTTGCGCGTGCCTGTGCGCTCGGCGCACGTGTCCTGGTCGTGGAAGATGAGCTGGAAGGACTGACCGAGGAAGAGATTAATGAGTATGCCGCAACCCTTCAGCAGGTTGCCCGGAAAAAGCATCTGACTGTCATCATCAACGCGCACTCCCGTGAGGTTTCCCGCGCACTGGCAGATCATTACATGATCTTCCGGGACGGCATGATTGTGAAAAAATGCAGAAAAGCGGAGATCGTTTCCCGCCAGCAGCTGGAAATGTATATGCTCGGATCCCTGACAGCGCCAGGGCGGGATCTGGAAAGTGATGTGCGCCTCCTGTCTAAGAACGCTGCAGGAGGCGATCCCTCAGAGATTCTCTACAGAATGCGCAGCTTCCCCTGCCGGAGCCACCGGCTCCGGTCCCTGAAGGGCAGCAGTTTTTTCCAGCAGAATGGATCCCTCCTGGATCTCTCTTTCCGGAGATCCTGTGTCACAACCATCCTGGTGCTGAATGAAAAACTGCGGGACAGCCTCTTTCTGAGCCTTTCCGGCCGCGAGACCAGTGCTTCATCGTACTGCGTCATCGGGGATATGCGCATGGAATACGGCGACTACCGGAAGTTTGTCAGAAACCGGGTGATCTCCGTCATGCACCTGGGAAGCCGCGAAGAACTGTTCGGCAATATGAGCATCGGGGAGAACCTGGTGCTGCCGTCTCTGAGAAAGATTTCCTTTACCGATTACCTGCTCTCCTCTTCCCGCCTGACGCATGCCCTGGATGCAAGTCCGGCCCTGAAAGAGAGTCTTGATGCACCGATGACGGAGAGTGACGTCAACAGCCGGATCGCCGTTACCCTGGACCGTTGGTATCTGTACAATCCTAAGGTCATGATCTTTCTCGAGCCATTCGAGCGTTGTGATCTGTACGGGATCTCCATCGTACGCTCCTATATCCGCAAAATCGCGGATCAGGGCGCGTGTGTGATTATTATCAAGTCCAGGGCAGAATATACGGAAGATATTTCCGACGAGATTCTGAGATTTGACTATGTGCCGCCCGCAGGCACATGACCATCGAAATGTGCCCCTTGCTAAGCTTCCCGTTCCCCGGCAGGCTGCGCGTCCGCGCGGATCAGCAGTTCGACGTCCGTCCCCTGGCCGGGCGTGCTGTAGACATTGACCCCGTAGCCGTCTCCGTAGAGCAGGCGCAGGCGCCTGTCAATATTGGGAAGTGCGATGCCTGTCCGGTGTGATCCGCCCTGCGGCTCCAGCAGTTTCCTGTCGTCCGAATGGATCCGCTGGTTCAACAGCTCCAGTTCCTTCTCCTCGATTCCCTTCCCGTTGTCAGAAATCATGAGGATCAGATTCTCTTCCGTCAGCAGAATCTCGATGGTTACCTTCCCGTTCTCTTCCATATCCTCCAGACCGTGGAAAATCGCATTTTCCACGACAGGCTGGATGATCAGGCGCGGAACCATACATTCGTAAGCCGCCTCGTCCTCTTCGTCTATCACAATTTCCAGTGAGAAACGGTTGCTGAACCGGTAGCGCTGGATCAGCATGTAGTTGTTGATATTATCGAGCTCGTCGCGCAGGGTGACCATGGTTCCCTTCCGGCTGATACTGTACCGGAAAAATGCGCCGAGCGCTTCTGTCATTCGCGCGATTTCGTCATTCCCATCCAGAAGGGCCTGGCCGCGGATCGTCTCAAGCGTGTTATACAGAAAGTGTGGATTGATCTGGCTCTGCAGAGCTGTCAGCTCTGTCTGCTTGTCAAAAATCTGCGCCGTATTCTGCCGGACGCTTTCATCCGAGCAGCGCCGGATCAGATGTTCCAGGCGCTGGGTGAAAATACGGTCTCCCTTCGCGATCTCATGAAACCGCTCCATGGAAGGCTCTTTTTCCTGATTCATCTGCTCCAGCGTCCGGTCAAGCTGCTGCAGCGGCCGCAGAACCTGAAAAACCACAAACAAAAGAATCACGCCCTCCAGGCCAAAGCCCAGAGCCAGAATCCAGGTGCTATTCACATGAAGCAGCGCAAGTGCCGTGCACAGAAGCGCAAGAAGAGCTTCACACGCAATCAGCAGACGAATGCGGTCTGTCAGTTTCATCCCGTGAGTTCTCCTGTCCTGGTGTCCGCCTGTCAGCTGTGAAGCCGCCGGTACAAAGCGGGTTTCACGCCCACATACTTCGTGAAGCTCTGGCTGAAGTGACGGCTGTCCCGGTAACCGACGCTGTCTCCGATTGCCGCGATGGTCTCATTGGTGGTCCGGAGCAGCTCCTTCGCCTTCTCCATACGGATCTGCTTCAGGTAGGAGCTGATATTCATGTCGGTTTCTTTCTTGAAAAGCACGCTGAAATAGACCGGGTTCAGATCGACCAGAGCGGCAAGATCCTCGAGAACAATCTTCTCGCTGTAATGCTCATCCATATAGGTCTTGGCGATACGGACCGGTCTGGAGGATTCGCTCCTGTCTGCTTCTTCCATCATCTCCAGGCAGCGCGTATACTCCTGAATCAGGCAGTCCCGGAGCGCGGCGATCTGGTTCAGGTGCTGGCAGCGGAGCCGGATTTGCCTGCGCTTTTTCGCAAGCTCTCCTTCCTCGCCTTCCATCCAGTCATACAGAAGGGCGATCAGCTCCTCCGCCATGATATAGCAGATGGAGTAATCAACCTGCTCTGCGGCAGTTACCTCCTCAAACAGCTGCCGGATCACCCTGGAAGCTTCTTCATGATTACGGGCTTCCATCAGTGCCTGCAGATGCGAAGCAGCATTTTTCACCGGACTTGTCCGGAGGACACTGCTTCCTGGGGCTGCCGGGGTGCTTCCCTGGCCGGCCTGTACCTTCGGGGCGCCGCCATTCAGGTTCTCCGCATAGATCAGTCTCCCGCTGCCCAGGCCGATCCGGTTGGCTGCCGCGCGGTTTGCTTCGCGGATAGACAGGCGCGTTTCAGAAAACTGCCCCTTCGCTCCTCCGATTCCGATCGTCGCTTCATATTGTTCAAAGCGAAGCAGGTATTCTTTGATCTGAGACAGGATCTGGCTGATGGCAGAGCGAATGTCCTTGGCGCATTCTGAATGGTAATTGAAAAGCGCGTAGATATGCAGTGCATCCTTCTCGCAGCACAGAACCTCCTGTGCACACGCTTCCAGATTCTTCTCCACGATCGACATGACCCTTGCGGAAATCTGTTTTTCTTCCCTCCGGTTTTCTGTTTCCGGATGCTGATTGTCCAGCTTAATATCAATGGCGCGGAACCGGTCTCCTGTCATTTCGACCGGATATTCCCCATCCTCCGACAGTTCATCCAGTGCCCCGCTCTCTTCCATTTCAAGGATCTCCCGCAGGAAGTCCCTGCGAATGATCTGACGGCTCTCCTTCACCTCCTGCTGCATCTTCTCCGCTTCCTGATCCGCCTGCTTCTGCGCATCAAGCATACCGACGATCCTGCTCAGCGTTTCATTCAGCTCCGCTTCGTTGATCGGCTTCAGAAGGTAGCCGTCCACCTCATACTGCAGGGCACGGTGTGCGTACTCAAACTCCTTGTACCCGCTGAGAACGATAAACCGGATTTCTGGATGCTGCCGCCGGACCATCTCGATGAGGTCAAGTCCGTTGATCCTCGGCATGCGAATGTCGGTGATCACAATATCCGGCCTGTCCTTCATGATGGTCTCATAGCCTTCCTGTCCGTTCTTCGCAATTCCCTGACAGGAAAGGCCCAGCTCCTCCAGATGAATCAGCTTCCGGATGAGCTGAGCAATTCTCTCTTCGTCCTCTACGATCAGAATCGTTCGGGCTGTCCTTTCCATTCCGCGCCTTTCTTTCGTCAGACTGCGCCCGGGCTCAGGTCCGGGCGCAGATGAATAAGCAGATTAAATCCCTAACAGTTCACTGTATGCCTTCAGCGCACCGTCCATATTGCCGGACAGCACCTTCTTTGCCAGCGTCTTGCCGAGCTGCACGCCCTCCTGGTCAAAGCTGTTCACGTTCCAGAGAAATCCCTGGAACATGACCTTATTCTCGAAGTGCGCAAGCAGCGCGCCGAGCGCGGCCGGTGTGAGCTTCTCGCCGACAATGATGCTCGAAGGTCTTCCTCCGGCAAAGTTCTTGTTCGCGTTGTCATCCTTCTTCCCACAGGCAAATGCCATGATCTGGGCGACGACATTGGCGCTGAGCTTCTGCTGGCTGGTAGAATCCTCAATCACGACATCATTGCCGATCTGGCTGTTCTTAAACCCGATGAACTGCAGCGGAACAATATCGGTTCCCTGGTGCAGAAGCTGGTAGAAACTGTGCTGGCCATTCGTTCCGGGCTCACCGAAGATCACCGGTCCGGTCTGGTAAGATATCGGCTCGCCGAAGCGGTTCACGCTCTTTCCGTTGGACTCCATGTCAAGCTGCTGCAGATGTGCCGGGAAACGGGCAAGCGCCTGGGAATACGGAAGCACTGCTGTCGAAGGATATCCTTCCACGCTGCGCTCATAGAAGCCGATCAGCGCGTCCAGAAGATCCGGGTTCTCCAGAATGTTCTCATTCTTCGCCAGACGATCTTCCGCAGCCGCTCCATCCAGAATCTCCTGATAGACATCGCCGCCAAATGCCAGCGACAGCACCGCCGCGCCGACCACAGACGAGGAGCTGTAACGTCCGCCGATATAGTCGTCCATGAAAAATGCATCCAGGTATGCGTCGCTCTTTGCAAGAGGAGAGGTCTCGCTCGTGCAGGCGATCATATGCTTCGCCGGATCCAGGCCTTCCTTCTTCAGGGCGTCCATCACAAATTCACCATTTGTCAGCGTCTCCAGCGTAGTTCCGGACTTGGAGACCATGATGAACATCGTATGTGCCGGATCCAGTCCCATCAGGACCGCGGATGCGTCGTCCGGATCCACGTTCGAGATAAACCTGGCTTCCATCTTCAGCTTGCCGTTCGCCCTTGCCCAGTTCTCAAGCGCGATGTACAAAGCCCTCGGGCCAAGGTCGCTTCCGCCGATTCCGATCTGGCAGACCATCGTGAACTTCTCGCCCTGCTCATTGACGATCTCACCATCGTGCACCTTTTTCGCGAACGCAGCGCAGCGTCTTGTCTGTTCCTCGTAGAACGCTCTCTTGTTGACGCCATCCACCACAACGTCCTCTCCGAGCTGGCCTCTGCACAGCTGATGAAGCACAAGACGGTTTTCTCCGGTGTTGACACGCTCTCCGTTGTAGAGCACCTCAAACTTTTCAAGAAGCTGCTGCTCTTTTGCAAGAGCGCCAAGCGCCTCCAGCACCTCGTCATCAACCTGCTTGGCCGCAAAGCTGTAAGACAGGTCAGCCGCCATCGGCACGACATATTTCTCCACACGTGAGGCTGCGTCCGGGCCGCTCAGCGCCTTCGCGATATCGACCTTTCCCTTCAGGTTTTTCAAAGCTTCATAAGACTTCAGGGTATCCAGGTTTTTCCAATCCGGCATGGTATTTCTCCTTTAAAACTGTATTGAAACTATTTACAGATTCTGCTTCCTTTCGCAAACCGTTTTCTGATTCAGTCTGCGTATCCCGTTTATGAGCCTGCGCGGACCGCTGTCTTCAGAGCGACCTCCATCATCTCATGGAATCCCTCACGCACGTGCTGCGGGTCCAGATGTTCTCCGGTAAATACATGATCCGAGATCTGGAACATCGCAAGTGCCTTCTTATGCAGACGCATTGCCGTCAGATACAGGCCTGCGGACTCCATTTCAACCGCCATGATGCCAAGATCCTTTGCCTTCTCATTGATCTTTGCGTCCGGATCCGGATAGTAGAAGTAATCAGAGGAAAGCACCGAACCGACGGATGTCTTGATCTTCATTTCTTCCGCGATATCGGAAGCGCACTTGAGAAGATCCCAGGACGCGCAGGGTGCTACATGGCCCGGCATCGACAGACAGTCCGAATAAGCGGAAGTGCTGGACGCAGTCATCGCCAGAAGCAGGTCACGGATCTTGATGTCATCGCCGATTCCGCCTGCAGAACCGATCCTGATAATGGATTCTACACCAAAGAAGCTGTACAGCTCCGTCGCATACAGGGTGATGGAAGGAATCCCCATTCCGCTTCCCATAACGGACACTTCCTTGCCCTCATAGAGGCCGGTATAGCCCAGCATACCACGCACGTCGTTGAACAGAACCGGATTCTCCAGATAGGTCTGAGCCACATATTTCGCACGGAGCGGATCTCCCGGCATCAAAACGCATTTCGCAATATGCGCGCCTTCCTTAATCTGAATACACATAGATGGTGATGTCTGCATGCTGTTTCCTCCTTCTCTGACTCCTTTGTATGATGTACTTTCACCCAATTGCTTCACGCAGCCCCTTTGTAAACTGGTCCGGGCAGCTCGTCTTCTTAAAGCCGCAGAGCGTGCCTTCCAGCAAGCGGATCAGGTCCTCCGCCTTCTGTCCCTCTACCAGCTTTGAAAATCCCTTCGCGTTTCCATTGCAGCCTCCCTCGAAGCTGACATTATGCACACGCGTATCTTCATCCAGATCAAAATGAATCATCCGGGCGCATACGCCGCTTGGTCTGTAATCATAATGCATCATTTTCTTCTCCTCCATGCAGCCGGGACAGATGCTTCCACTGTCCGGCTTCCTTGATCATAGCTGTTTCGCGGGAAAATGTCCACGCGGTCGGGCGCAATTTAAACATAAGCCAAATTCCTCCGGTAAAGCGCCTGAAAAGAAACCATCTGACTTACACGGCAAAAGGAACCACCAGCATTTCATTCTCATCCTTTTTATTTATTATAGCCATATTTTTTCTCTGCTACAACTCAGTCAAAGGCAGACTTACACGCAATCGCCCGGAACCCGCGGCGAAATACAGCTGTTTTTCCTGTACAGAAAAACATGAATAAGCCGGAGATCCTTCAAAAGGATCTCCGGCTTATTCATGCCCAGGGGTGGAATCGAACCGCCGACATAAGGATTTTCAGTCCTCCGCTCT
>CAMIVF010000031.1 GCA_946401715.1 uncultured Clostridia bacterium
TTTTCCGTTAATAAGGCTTGTATAATCCCGTGAGATTCATGTAATAGTTTGCGCGGATGACATTCAGATACGGGAGCACCCAGATCAGGCCGAATCCCAGGCTGAGGATGCACAGGGCAAAGTAACCGGCCAGGGACAGATGGAGCCGGAGGAACTCCAGGATCTTTCCGCGCATCAGGCTGCGGCTGTTCTTCAGACATTCTGCAGCGCTGTATTCCTGGTGGTCGATGTACAGGAACAGAGCCTGGCTGAAGGGAAATGCGAGTGTAGTCTCAAGCAGGAGCATACCGGCGAGCGCGCACACCAGGGCAAGGATGATGGACATCGCCGGAACATCCTTTCCGGTACCGATGCTAAAAGCACCGGCATAGGCGAGGTTTGACATCGTTACGGAAAATGGTGTGATGCAGATCGTTTCGATCAGGGCCAGAACCGCACAGATCCGGAACGCTTTTGACGTATCATACCGAAAGGCCAGAAACAGATCGGACACGGACACGCGCATGTAGCGGGCGATGTTCAGCGACAGGAAATACTGTCCGGCCTGGAACAACTTTGCCAGGATCATGATCACATAATCGAGAATCAGATTGATCAGAACCAGAAGGACAAAACCAGCCCGGCCAAATGGCCAGGCCAGATAAGAGATCAGCTGATTCGCCATTGCTGTCAGAATTCCGGTCACAACCAGAACGAAGAAAAACAGCATGTAGTTGCCGGCGAGCGCATTCCTGGAATCTTCCTTGATCTGGGAGAGAGAACGTGTCATATCAACGCGCCTCCGTTCCCGGGAACAGCAATCATATCGGCGTCTCCTTTGCTCTCGCGGTATTTTCCGGAAAGGATGTCGTTGAGGATCTGCTGCGGATCACCGGAGGCTTCATTGCTCTCGGATTCCTGCTGTCCGGAGAGCTGTCCGGTGTAATAGTTGTACAGCTGCTCCACCTGCGCGCGCAGCTGCGGGTCGTTATAGACAGTCCGGACCGCATACCAGGTATACAGGCATGTGATAACCATGGCGGAGGCTCCTGCGATGAGAGCAACCCGCGCCCGTCCTTCTACCTTGCTGCTCTGCCTGGACAGAAGCGCAAGAATGATCGCTGCCCCGGCCAGCGGCAGGCTGATAAAGAACAGCTGGAAGGAAATGACCGCGATGATTCCGCATACCATGGAGGCTGTCGCCATGTTCCGCTTTGCGATCGATGCCTTGAAGCGCTTGTAATCGTCCGGCTCGCCCGGTCCGGAATAATTGTTGTTCTGATAATCTGATCCGTTCAATTCTTTCACTCCATACCACACGCAAAGGTGCGGCTTCTTCATTCAGACATATCACTGTAAATCCGTCTTCACAGAGACAGATTCCTGATAAAAGACAGTGTACCACCCTGCCGCAGGGAACACAATCTCGCACCCGGAATCTTCACGGATTCTTCACAGGCGATCTTACTGTTCAGTACTCCGCCGACGCTCCTGCTTATGGTGCCCGGTGGGGGCTCTTCGCCGGCGGCTTGTCGGCGGGGCCTTGAACTGTAACCATGCGGTTTGTCAGGGAAAGCGGCAGCTCCAGCCCGTGAGCGGTCAGGAGCGCTTCGTTGCGCAGTATCTCTTCTGTCAGGCCGTCGGCAGCGATTCTTCCCTGATCCATCAGGATGACACGATTGCAGGTATCCCAGATTAAGTCCAGGTCATGGGAGGCGATCAGCTTCAGGTGATCGAATTCATTCAGGATACTGATCAGATTCTTCCGGTTCCGGGGATCCAGTGCAATGGAAGGTTCGTCCATCAGCAGGATATCCGGGGTCATGGACAGGATCGTCGCGATGGACGCCAGTTTTTTCTCTCCGCCGGACAGCTTGTGAACCGGCTTATCAGCCAGATGTGTGATGTGTACGAGATCAAGGGCGTGTGCGACGCGGCGTGCGACCTCATCCTCCGGGAGTGAGTAATTGCGCGGCGCGAAGGCAACGTCCTCGCGCACCGTTGTCATAAAGAGCTGGGTCTCAGAATCCTGAAAGACATACCCGATTTTCTCGCGGATCTTCGGGAGCGTCTTTTTCTCTACAGGGATCTCTTCGATCCGGATGCTTCCGGCCTGGGCTGTCTCCAGTCCGACAATCAGCTTCAGGAAGGTGGACTTCCCTGCCCCGTTTGCGCCGATGATTCCCACAGCGTCGTGTTCATGGAACGAGACCGTCAGCTGATCCAGAATCTGACTGCCTTTTTCATATGCAAAGGACAGATCAGCGATATCGATATGTATGTGGCTCACAGACGCCCCTCCTTACACAAACAGTCTTCCCACCAGTTCCAGGACCGGGAACACGCGAAGCAGGATCAGTACAGCGCTCCAGATGACAAGATAGAGAAGATCACAGGAGCGAAAGCGCTTCATATGGAAGAGAGGCTTTTCTCCCTGAAAGCCTCTCATGCACATGCTCTGATAGAGCGCGCCTGCCCGGTCCATGCTTCGAAGAAGCAGCTGCCCGATCATGGATCCCCAGGCGATCCGGGCGATGCCCTTCTGTCCCGGCGCGCGGAGCGCATACGCCTGTGTCATACGGTCTGCCTCGTCCAGAAGAACGGAAACATAACGGCAGATGAGCAGGAACTCGGTTACCAGGATTCCAGGTATGTGCAGCATGCTGAGCGCACCGCAGACCGACTCGACAGGAGTGGACGCGATCAGAAGATAGGAAGCAAGGACGGTAAGGATTCCCTTCACCATCAGGCTCAGCATGGTCAGGACGCCGCCGGTCAGCGTGATGCCGAAAACCGTGAGGACAGGCTCACGGTCAAAAAAGGGATTCAGGATCCCGACCAGACACACGACCGGCAGCACGATGCGCAGCCGGTAAAGAGCACCCTTGAAGGACAGCCCTCCGATCTCAAAGAGAAGAAACGGATAGAGCGCCATTCCCAGAATACCGGTCAGCTGCCTTGGCTTCCACGACACCGCCAGTACAAGGTAGAGCAGGGTCACGATAAGCTTCGCAAGCGGATGAATCCGGTTCAGCCAGGTGTCCTGCCGGGCCAGCTCGTCCAGCTTCGCCATGCTGTTGGCGGCATTCGAAATCCTGCTCATCCGGCAAGCCGCTTTCCGGATCCGGACTTCCGGTTTCGGAAGAAATGAAATGCGAGCGCGATGACAATGCAGACAGCTGCCGTAATCAAAGCCCCGACCAGACCGGATACCGTAGTGCCTGCCATGCTCTCAGAACCGGGCAGCGCATAGTCCGGAAGAAAAGCGGTCGTATCCTGGATAGACTGTGCAGTCTGGTAAGCGCTTCCCGAAGCTGCAAGTTCCGAAGTGCCGGCAACCCGTTCCATCGCCCATTCCAGACCATCCGGCAGAGCGGAAGCGAACAGAGACAAAAGCCCGCCGACTGCCGCGGCAGCCGCGGCGAGGATTCCAAGCGTCTTGCCCAGCGAGAAGCGGGACTGCGGCATGCTGCCCCAGCCGATTCCCCACAGAAGCTCCGGCCGTACTTCATAGACGAAGCACAATACCGCTGCGGTGATCAGCCCCTCCACCAGTCCGATCGCAAGGTGGATCGGCTGCATGGCTCCGATAAATGCACCGAACGGAAGCTCGGAGACTCCGGAGAGATACGTTTCAATACAGACAGAAAAAGCACCCATCTGAAGTGTGATCACACATCCGAGAATCGATGCGAGCGTGATCTTTCTCTTCGAGGCGCCATTTTTCATGATTCCTTTCCAGATCAGAAGCGCGCCGGCAAAGCACCCGTAGAAAGCCATGTTCCAGATGTTGCAGCCCAACGCCAGGAGTCCGCCGTCGGCAAAGAACAGGCACTGGACCAGGAGAACGCCGATCATGGTCAGGAAACCGGCATACGGTCCGAGCACCGCCGAAAGCAGAAGTCCGCCGCACAGATGTCCGCTGGACCCTGTGCCGGGAATCGTGAAATTGATCATCTGCGCCGCAAAGACAAATGCACCCATGACACCCATCACAGGAATCTTTTCAGGCGCATGCTCCTGACGGACTTTACAGACAGAATAGGCAGCTGCCGCTCCTGATGCGGCAAACATAACCCCGGCGGCTGCCGGCGTAATCAAAGCGTCAGCCATATGCATAACAGAATCCTCCCTCCAGATGAAAACCGGGCTTACGGGCCATCCTTATTCCGCACGCTGGCAGCGGAATTGTTACTTTTCAACTCATCATACTCTATATGCCGAAGGAAGGGCAAGTAAAACCGCGGTTGCTTATTCCATCGGAAAATGATATTCTATGCGGGCCGCTTCAGCGGCCATACGGTGAGTTCGTGACCATCCTCACCATAAACAAAACTACGGAAAACTGGAGGAAACTATTTATGAGAGACAAGAAAGTGCTTTACCTGACGGAGGGGGCAGCGATCGCGGCGATCTACGTTGTGCTTTGCCAGATCTTTGCGCCCATCAGCTTCAGAGACGTGCAGGTGCGGATCGCGGAGGGACTGACGATTCTTCCGTATTTTACACCGGCAGCGATTCCGGGGCTGTTTGTGGGATGCCTGCTTGGCAATCTTCTGGCCGGGGCAATTCCGGTGGACGTCATATTCGGAAGCCTTGCAACCCTGATCGGCGCACTGGGTACCTGGGCAATCGGTAACTGGATTCGCAGAAAGCACTCCGAGAGCAGCAGGATGAAGTGCCTGCTTCCGGTTCCGCCGGTTCTTGCGAATGCCGTGATCATACCGTTTATCCTCTACTATGGGTACGGGATCAATATTCCGCTTCCGATCCAGATGGCTACGGTTGGAGCCGGAGAGATCCTGTCCTGCGGCGTTATCGGCATGATCATACTGTTCGCGCTGGAAAAGGTGGGAGTGGGAATCTTCTGTCCGGAAGCATGAAATGAATGCATCCTGTGAGTGGTAATCATGAAACAAAGCCCGGACTGTGCAGATTCCGGGGACAGGAGTCAGATATGGCAAGTGTAGATAAAGTCACACAGATCACACACAACAGATTTCTGAATTATTATGAGCTTTCCACGACCAACCGGATCGGTGAGAAGGGAAGGTATTTTATGGCTTCCAGAGCGGGGGATGTCTCCGCGCTGGACCTGTCTACCGGGCAGAATCATCCGGACGGCGTCGTGATGTTCTCCCTGGCAGGACCGGAGCATGATCATGTGGTGCTGGTACGTCAGTTCCGTTATCCTATTGCGGGGTACGTCTATGAACTGCCTGCCGGACTGGTCGAGAGAGGGGAAGATTACAGGGACGCCGCTGTGCGGGAGATGAAGGAAGAAACCGGTCTTTCATTCCGCCCCCTGGATGTGGATCCCATGTATGAGCGTCCGTTCTACAACTCCGTCGGCATGACCGATGAGAGCTGCTGCCTGGTCTATGGATACAGCGAGGGAACCGTCAGCCGTGAAGGACTGGAGAACACGGAGGAGCTGGACGTTGTCCTGGCTGACCGTGAAGAGGTGATTCGTATTCTGCGGCAGGAGAAGGTCGCGGCGAACTGTGCATACATGCTGATGCAGTTTATTGCGCACCCTGAGGATGCATTTTCATTTTTGCGATGAGTATGGAGAACGGGAAAAAGATCATGGAAACATACAGCGCACAGGAAACCTGGGAGGCAGGCAGGCGTCTTGGCCGGACGGCCGCGCCGGGCCAGGTGATTGCGCTGGTGGGCGATCTCGGAACAGGGAAGACAGTCTTCTCCCAGGGATTCGCGGCAGGGCTTCAGATCGATGACCAGGTGAACAGTCCGACCTTTACGATTCTGCAGGTTTATGACACAGGAAGGCTTCCGCTGTATCACTTTGATGTGTACCGGATCGGGGACATCGAGGAGATGCTGGAGATCGGCTGGGACGAATATGTCTACGGAGACGGTGTCTGCCTGGTGGAATGGGCAGACCTGATCGAAGACCTGATCGCGGAGATTCCGCAGGAGAAGGTGGTTCGGGTACAGATCAGGAAGGACCCGGAAAAAGGGATGGATTACCGGAGGATCGATCTTTCATAATCGATGCAAGGAGCAAAAGCTCTGAAAATGGGGTATCAGATATTTCATCCGAATGTCATAATATATGAGGGAACGCAGAAAAAACCATGAAGATACTCGCAATTGACAGCTCCGGCATGCCGGCGTCATGCGCCGTCTGTGAGGACGGCACGCTGCTGGCGGAGTATACCGTGAATTTCAAAAGGACACACAGCCAGACGCTGGTTCCGATGCTCGATGAGATCCGCACGATGCTGGAAATGGATCTGGAAGGCGTGGACGCAGTAGCCGTGGCCGGCGGGCCGGGGTCATTTACCGGACTCCGGATCGGTTCGGCGGCGGCGAAGGGGATCGGGCTTGCGCTGAACAAACCGCTTGTCCACGTACCGACGCTAGAGGGCATGGCATACAATTTCTACGGCTCTTCCAGTCTTGTTGTGCCGATGATCGATGCGCGCAACCGGCAGGTGTTCGCCGGAATCTATTCTTTCAGCGGAGAAATGCGCGTTTTGGACAATTGCAAGGCAGAACCTGTCGAGAGCGATCCGCTCTGCGTGCTCAGTGACCAGGAGGCGCTCCGTGTTACGGATCTGTGTGAAAGGCTGGATGCCCTGGCCCGGGAGACCGGGAAAGAAGTGATCCTGCTTGGAGACGGCGCTGTTGTCTACAGAGAACTCATCGAGGAGAACCTGACGGCGTCTCACTGGTATGCGCCGGCACATCTGGCGCAGCAGAAGGCAGGATCCGTTGCAGTGCGTGCGGCGGATCTCGCACGGCAGGGGAAGCTGGAGAGCGCCGCGGCGCACCGCCCGGACTATCTGCGCGTGTCCCAGGCAGAGCGTGTGCGGGCACAGAAAGAAGGACGATGACAGGAAGAGATCTGGAGTTTTCAGCCGTGCATACAGCCGGTCCTGAAGACAGCGTCAGGATCAGTCTCCTGCGGAAAGAAGACGCTTTGGCAGCTGCAGAGCTGGAAATGGCGAATTACTCTCTGCCATGGACCGAGCGTGCATTTCTCGACGCACTGGACCGGGATTATTATCTGTTCCTGAAGGCGGAGGCAGAAGGTGTTTTCGCGGGGTGCTGTGGTTATATGAGATCCTTCGAGACCGGCGAGATCACCAATGTAACCGTGCGGCAGGAGTACCGCAGGCAGGGAATTGCGCGGCGCATGCTGCTGGAGCTGATGGAGCAGGGGCGCAGGGAAGGAATCGAACGCTTCACGCTGGAGGTACGCCGTTCGAACGAGAGCGCGATTGCTTTGTATCACAGTCTCGGATTCCGGACGGAGGGTGTGCGGAAGGGATACTACGAATCCCCGAGGGAGGATGCACTGATCCTGTGGACGCCGAAGACTTCCGGATAAAGCATAGATAACGCACTGATCCTGCGGACACAGGACCAGGAAGAGAAACGAAAGGATATAAATCGAACATGATCGATGTATGTCTGCTTGGCTGCGGCGGCATGATGCCGCTTCCGTGGAGGCACCTGACGTCCATGATCGCGCGGGTTTCCGGCTCAAGCCTGCTGGTCGACTGCGGAGAAGGGACACAGATAGCGCTGCGGAAGAAGGGCTGGAGCTTCAAACCGATTGACGTGATCTGCTTCACACATTTTCACGGAGATCATATCGGGGGGCTGCCCGGTCTTTTGCTTACCATGGGAAATGCAGAGCGCACCGAGCCTCTGACCATCATCGGTCCCAAGGGGCTGACCCGGGTGGTGAACTCGCTCCGGATCATTGCGCCGGAGCTTCCTTTTGAAATACGGTGTGTAGAGATCGACCAGCCGCAGCAGGAATTCTCCATGAACGGATACCGGCTGAAGGCATTTCGCGTCAATCACAGAGTGGTCTGCTACGGTTACAGCCTGATGCTGGACCGCGCCGGCAAGTTTGACCCGGTGAGAGCGAAGGAAGCGCAGATCCCGCTGAAGTACTGGAACCCGCTCCAGAAGGGAAATACCGTGACAGATCCGGAGAGCGGCAGGACATTTACGCCGGATATGGTGCTGGGGCAGGAGCGGAAGGGTCTGAAGCTGACTTACGTGACGGATACCCGCCCGGCTGCCCTGATTCCTGAAAATGCGAAGGGTTCGGATCTGTTCATCTGCGAGGGAATGTACGGTGATCCGGAGAAGTATCCCAACGCGAAGGAACACCGGCATATGATGATCGAAGAGGCCTGCCGGATTGCCCGGGACGCACAGGTGAAGGAGCTGTGGCTGACACATTACAGTCCATCCCTGACGCACCCGGAGGAATATGAAGCCATGGCGCAGAAGATCTTTCCGCATACGGTATTCGGGCGTGACGGGATGAGCGCGGAACTGGGCTATGAAGACGATTGATCTGAAAGTGGAGAGATCCGGACATGACACAGAAGGACATAACACAGAAGGATATGACACAGAAAGAAGAAATCCGAATCCTTGCAGTAGAAAGCTCCTGTGACGAAACGGCAGCGGCTGTGGTGGTCAACGGGCGTGACGTCCGTTCCAATGTCATATCGTCACAGATCGATATTCATACACTGTATGGCGGCGTGGTTCCGGAGATCGCTTCCAGGAAGCACATTGAGCGGATCAACCAGGTGGTGCAGCAGGCGCTGGACGACGCAAAGATGACGCTGGATGAGATCGATGCGGTTGCGGTGACCTACGGGCCTGGCCTGGTGGGCGCGCTGCTGGTGGGAGTTGCCGAGGCAAAGGCGATTGCCTGGGCGAAGAACCTGCCGTTCCTCGGAATCCATCACATCGAGGGCCATATCAGCGCGAACTATATCGAACACCTTGAACTGGAGCCGCCGTTCGGCTGTCTGGTCGTCTCCGGCGGGCATACACATCTGGTCCGTGTGAGGGATTACGGGGAATACGAAATCCTCGGAAAAACCGCAGACGATGCGGCCGGGGAGGCATTTGACAAGGTCGCCAGGGCGATCGGACTCGGATACCCGGGTGGTCCGAAGATCGACCAGGCTGCGAAAAAAGGAGATCCGCTTGCCATTGCATTTCCGCATGGAAAGGTACGCGGATCCGAATATGATTTTTCTTTCAGCGGGCTGAAGAGTGCGGTTCTGAATTACCTCAATGAAAAGAAGATGAAGGGGGAAGCGGTCTGCACGGAAGACGTAGCTGCGTCCTTCCAGAAGTCGGTTGTCGATGTGCTTGTGGAGCATTCAAAGAACGCCATCAGGGAATACGGATTCAGCAAGTTCGCCATCGCGGGCGGCGTTGCTTCCAACAGTGCGCTGAGAGCTGCGATGGAGGAAATGTGCCTGAAGCAGGGTGCTCAGTTCTATCGTCCGAGCCCGGTCCTGTGCACGGACAATGCAGCGATGATCGGAGCAGCCGCG
The DNA here is from genome assembly GCA_946401715.1 of uncultured Clostridia bacterium. Lineage (GTDB taxonomy): Bacteria > Bacillota > Clostridia > Lachnospirales > Lachnospiraceae > Porcincola. Next base: position 9,330 of record CAMIVF010000031.1, read on the forward strand.
TACTATGAATTCAGGAAGGGCGTGCGCTCTGACTGGAGCCTGAACGCGGTGCCGAATCTGAGGCTGGGAGAAAGGTAAAACACAGACATTTCTTACAGGACAGGTCATTCCTGACAAATCACGATTGCCATAGCCGTGACAGAGAAGATTTTTCCGGAGACGGTCAGTCGGCAGAGAAAAAAGGTGCCTAAGATGCCAGATTTGAAGAAAGCCTATAATGTCGCGATTGTCCTGTCTGCGGGCAGGGGCAGCCGGATGCACACGCAGACGCCGAAGCAGTACCTGGATCTGTGCGGAAAGCCGGTGATAGCATGGTCCCTCGGCGCGTTTGAGGCTTTTGACGGTGTGGACGATGTCATTCTCGTATCGGCTCCTGAAGATATCGAATACTGTCGATCTGAGGTTGTTGAGGCATACGGACTCAGAAAGGTTCGCAGCATCATCCCCGGCGGCGCGGAAAGATACCTGTCCGTGTGGGAAGGGCTGAAGGAAGCGAAGCGAATGCTTGATCAGAGACAGGGCTGCCTGGCTGATGGCGGGTTTCTCTTTGTACATGACGGGGCAAGACCTCTTGTGGACAGTGCGATTCTGGAAAGAACCCTGGCGGATGCCGGAAAGTATCACGCATGCGTGGCGGCCATGCCGGTGAAGGATACGATCAAGGTCGTGGATGAAGCGGGGTTTGCGGTGCAGACCCCGGACAGAAGGCTGCTGTGGCAGATCCAGACGCCGCAGGTGTTTTCCTTTCCGCTGGTCTATGAGGCTTACAGGAAGCTGGTGGACGAGGGGATCTCAGAGGTGACGGACGACGCGATGGTGGTGGAACGGGAGACAGAGATTCGCGTGAAGATGACAGAAGGCTCCTGGAGAAACCTGAAGATCACGACGCCTGAGGATCTCGAAATCGCAAGACTCTTCCTGCGGCAGGCGGCCGAGTGACATAGACAGATGGCCCGGAGGCAGAGCACGAAGAAGGCTCTATGAATCCGGGTCATTTTTGTTATAATGAATGAATCAGGGCTGAAGCATGACCTGTATTGGAAGTGATTTTGAAGGAGGAAGACTCTCATGAAGAAACGCATACTGCTGGTATTGGGGATAGCAATGATGCTTACAGCTTCTGTCTGCGCGCAGGAAACAGAAGAAGTGAACCTGGAAGCCGCACAGACAGAGACAGAGTCGGAGATGCCGGAAGAAAAATCCATGACGATGGATAAAAAAATGGTCAAGAAGCTGATGGGAGATCTGGGAGACAGTACCCTGCGCACCACACGAAAGTTCCTGAAAAAGGGCGGAGTGATTGAAAGCGGATACAAAGGAGATGCCGGCAACGGCCTGCAGCAGATGCTGGTGGATTTCGGCTGTGATATCACCATAGACGGTGCGGTGGGTGCAAAGACGATGGAAGCACTGCATCAGGTGCAGGAGCGTTTTGGCATAGAGCCGACTGACAAGGTGGACCTGGCTGCATTTGATACCCTGGTCCCGCTGCTTCTGATGACAAAAGGGATAGACAGCAGTGAAGTCGATCTGGAGGAATTCTATGATTCCGTGGGTGGAGACGGATACTACTATTACCTGAAGGGCTGCGCGCTGGCCGGCGCCGGAAAGTATTATTCCGCCATGGAAGCATTTCAGAACAGTTCTTACGAGGACAGCGAGGAAAGAGTTGCAGCCTGTGTCCAGGAGCTGCCGGGCAGCGGAGAACTCTGGCGCAATCCGAATATTCCCGGATCTGATTCCGGCCTTACCTTTACCGTAAACGGCTCTGATGATTCCAGAGGCATGTGCTTCCAGATGTTTAACCCGGAAGATGAGCTGGTCTCTGTCGTATTTGTCCGCGGCACCGGTTCGGCAACCACGCATGTTCCGGCCGGAACTTATCATATCAGGGATGGATCCGGTACCGAGTGGTATGGAATGAATGAGACCTTCGGACCGTATGGGCATTATGAATACCTGACCTTCAGCGAAGATGAAGCGGCCAGGTTTGACGCGAATCTGGACTATGGCAATTATGAGCTGGCAATCAATGTATCGGAGATTTCGGAAGGTGCGACCAACGTAGGATCTTCCGGCGTAGGCTGGAATGACTACTTCGGAGATATTGAAGGCTGAGGAGGAGAAGCATGCGTTTGTTTGTTGCGATCCAGCTGTCGGACGAGATGAAAAAAACGCTCACCCAGACGCTGCATGACCTGAAAAAGAAGGGCGTTTCGGGCAGCTATGTCCCGCTGCAGAACCTTCATCTGACACTCGCCTTTATCGGGGAGACGGACAATCCCGGTGCGGTGAAGGATGCCCTGAAAGCAGTGTCGGTTAAGCCGTTCCGCCTGACGCTCTCCGAGATGGGGAGCTTCGGGGATACGCTCTGGGCAGGCGTAAAAGGAAACCAGGGACTCTCCGGGGCGGCGAAGGCTGTGCGTGATGCGCTGGATGCAGCCGGTATTGACTATGACAGAAAAAAGTTTTCCCCGCATATCACGCTGGTCCGGAAAGCTTCCGGCAACTGGAAGAGTATCCCGGTCCCGAAGGGCGATATGATGGTGAAGAGGATTTCTCTGATGAAGTCGTCCGCCAAGGATGGAAGACCTGTTTATTCGGAAGTGGCATCCTATGGCTGAGGGACAACAGACGGATATTTGGCCGGAAGGAAAGACTGACGGAAGAAGGGAATCTTCATGAAACAACGAAACCGCACCCGTGATATGACACAGGGGCCGATCATTAAGCAGGTACTGCTGTTTGCACTGCCGCTGATGATCGGCAATGTTTTTCAGATGCTGTACAACACGGTGGACGTGATCGTGGTCGGGAACTATGTGGGCAGAGAGGCTCTTGCCGCGGTGGGTTCCACCACGATGATTGTGAATGTCCAGGTGTTTTTCTTCAATGGCTTTTCCATCGGCGCGGGAGTGGTGGTCGGCCAGTACTTTGGCGCAAAGGAATATGAAAAACTGCACACGGCGGTGGAGACGACCATGGCGATGGCATTTGTCTTCAGCGCTGCATTTACGGTGATCGGAATCGCGGGAGTGAAGCCGATGCTGCGTCTGATGGCTACCCCGGATGACGTATTTGCGGATGCTGTCACCTATCTTACGATCTACTTCGCCGGAATCGCGGGTCTTTTGATCTACAATGTGGCAAGCGGAATCCTGCGGGCGGTGGGAAATACTTTCTATCCGATTCTTTTCCTTGTCATCACCAGTGTCCTGAATATCGTCCTGGATCTTGTATTCGTGATCAGCCTTCACGCGGGCATAGCCGGCGTGGCGTGGGCGACAATTATCTCACAGTTTGTCTCTGCCGTTCTCACGTTGATCCTCCTGAGCCGTACGAAGGAAATCTTCCGGCTGGTGTGGAAAGACCTGCATATCAATCCGGGGATGGCAAGGCGGATTATGGGAATCGGGCTTCCGGCTGCAGCCCAGTCCGTGGTCACAGCAGTCTCCAATGTATTCGTACAGTCTTATATCAATGTGTTTGGATCCGCGGTGATGGCGGGCTGGAGCTGCTTCAACAAGCTGGATCAGTTCATTATGCTGATTCTGCAGAGCATGTCGATGGCGGCGACAGCATTTGTCAGCCAGAATATCGGCGCAGGAAATAAAAAAAGAGCAGACAGGGGAACGGTTGTCAACGTTCTTCTGACGCTGGCGGTTTCAGGCGTGATTGCGGCAGTGCTGTTCGTGTATGCCGATCCTGCGGTTGGTCTGTTTTCCGGTGACAAGAGTGTTGTCGAGGCAGGCGCCGCGTTCCTCAGGGTGAACGTTTTCTTCACCCTCTTCAACTGTGTGAACCATGTGCTCGCAGGCGGAATCCGCGGGCGGGGAGATTCCAGAGGCCCGATGGTGATCATGCTGTTCTCCTTTGTGGGAGTGCGGCAGGTATATCTTTATGTGATGGCACATTATATCAGCAATACACCGGTTGCGGTCGGTTTTGGATATCCGGTAGGTTGGATGACATGTTGTGTGATTGAAGTGGTATACTATTGTCTGCGGTATTCAGAGAGATTCCGGAGAAGGCACAGAGGATTGCCGGTGCCTGGGAAATAATGTTTTTTTTCGAACCGGCATCACGATATGACACAGGATCAGGAAGCAGAACCGGCAGCCGGAGGGGATCGCCGGCTATGACCTGGCGCTTGAGGAGGAAATGACATCATGAATAAGGAAAACAAAAAGCTTGCACAGCAGCGTAAGGCGATGGAGAGAGCAAGAGCGGAAAAGGCTGCGAAGTGGAAGAAGCTCCTGCCGGTTTTCATCATTCTCGCAGCTTGTGTGGTGATTGGTATCGCGGTATACCTTGCGCAGGGATCCGATCAAAAGGAAACGGAAGCGCAGGACGCAGCCGGCACGCAGGCGACGGCAGAAACGCAGGCGGCGGCAGACGCCAGGAAGGCGGATTCCTCCATGGCGGATTCCGGCACAGAAGCAGACGGATCCTATGCACAGTTCGATGCCTCCGCGCTCAAAGGCTGCTATGATATCTCAAACGACCAGTTGACCTACGTGCAGATTCAGGTAAAAGACTATGGGACAATTACGGCAGCGCTGGATGAAACAATTGCACCTGTCAGCGTGAAGAATTTTGTCTCTCTTGCAAAAGACGGATTCTATGACGG
>CAMIVF010000032.1 GCA_946401715.1 uncultured Clostridia bacterium
TTCTCATGCCGGATCGTCTCCGGCGTCACCTCACGGCACTTTGCCAGTGTCTCCTGGAAATCGCGCTCAATGTCCGCAACGCAGGAAGTCTGATACAGATATGCCGCGCACTCATAGTGATGGTACAGGCTGCGGTAGTCCAGGTTGATGGTGCCGACCACCGCCTTACAGTCATCGCTGGTAAAGATCTTCGCGTGAACGAATCCCGGCGTATACTCATAGATCTTCACGCCTGCCTTCACCAGTCTCTTATAATGTGCTTTTGCCAGAGAATAAGCCAGCGTCTTATCCGGAATACCCGGCAGAATCAGCTTCACATCCAGGCCGCGCTGCGCTGCGTACTTGATGGCGGTTTCCAGTTCACCGTCCAGGATCAGGTACGGCGTCATCACATGGACGTATTCGGCCGCACGGTTGAAGATGTCCATATAGACCATCTCGCCAACCTTGTCATCGTCCAGCGGACAGTCGCAGTACGGAATGACATATCCGTCAGAAGCCTCGTCTGTCTCCGGGCCGGCGCTGATCCACGGCTCAAACTGCGGTTCTTTCTCATCGATGTTCCACATCTGCAGGAACATCAGCGTGAAGCTCTTCACCGCGTCACCCTTCAGCATCAGTCCGGTATCCTTCCAGTGGCCGAACCTTACCTCCCGGTTGATGTACTCATCTCCCAGGTTGACGCCTCCCGTATAGCCCACCTTGCCGTCAATCACCAGAATCTTGCGGTGATCGCGGTAGTTGTAGTGCGAAGAAATCAGAGGCCGGATCGGCGAGAATTCCTTCGCCTTAATTCCATGTTCCTGAAGCAGCCTGCAGTAATCGGGCGGAAGCGTTGACACCTCCAGCATACCGTCATACATAACGCGGACGTCCACTCCCTGCGCCGCTTTATCCGCAAGGACCTTCAGAAGGCTCCCCCACATATAGCCTTCCTTGATGATGAAGAATTCCATGAAGATAAATTTCTCAGCCTTCTTCAGCTCCTCAAGCATGGAAGCAAACATATCTTCTCCGATCGGGAAGAAGGTTGTCTGCGTTTTCTCATAGACAGGGAAACAACCGCTGCGGCAGATATAATGATCCAGATCGTCCGTCGAAGATCCGTCTTTTGCGAGTTTTTCCAGGACGCCTTCCGGCTGCTTCAGCGCATGCATGGTCCCTTCAATCAGCTCCTGCACCCGCTCCTTGATCTTGCGGTTTCCGAAGTTCATCTGCGTAAAGGCGAGAATGGCGACGCCGGAAATCGGCAGCATGGAAATAATCAGCATCCAGGTCAGCCTGGCGGAATTATCCATACCGCAGTTGAACAGATAGACGACACCGCCGATCAGAAACAGCAGGAGCATCAGTGAGAAATGCGGCAGGTACTGATACAGCTTCACATAAATCGTGATCACCAGCGCAATCTGCACTGCCAGCAGAATCACGATGACAAAGAAGCGGCTGAAGATCAGATGAATCAGTCCCGATTTCCGGGGTTTTGCCAGGGCTAATACTTCATTTTCCATAGTTATCTTTCCCGTATCGACAGATCGGCCAGTTCCAAGATCAGAGGCAGGCTTTTCAAGCCTGCCTCTCCTATTGTTATTTCTTCTTTGACAGGTTCTGGATGGTGTAAATTGCCAGGGAAACCGAGAAGATCAGGCCGATCGCCGCGATCGCCGGCATGCCGCCCGGCGCCTTCGGGGTGATATCCGCCAGACACAGGACACAGGACCCGATGAACACAATACACGCAAACAGGGCAAGGACGATATTCCGGATCGAATCACCGCCCTTGTTCAGCAGTTCTTCATACCCGGTCAGCTCCAGGTTGATCTTCGTCCGCCCTCTGGCAACTCCCTTGAGCACGTCCGATACCTGTGCCGGAATCTTCGCCGCCTTCTTGCTGATCTCCAGCGCATCCTTCCCGACCGAAAGCAGCTCCTGCTCCAGGTCGAAGCTCTGCTTTGCGCGCTCCATCAGCTTTCCGGAGATGATCTCAAACAGGTTCAGCGACGGGCACAGCTGCTCGATCACGCCCTCGATGGTTGCGAGCGATCTCACCAGCATCGTGAAACGGCCGGGCAACTTGACGTGATGTTTGTCCGCCAGCGTACAGATCTCTTCAAACAGCAGCGAGATGTCCAGGTCGTCTATGCTTGTCACATTGACATACTGATCCATGAATGCGTCCAGGTCCTCGATCAGGCGGTCCCGGTTGGTCTTCGGGGACGCCGCGCCCAGGCTCATGACCGCGTTCGCGATTGTCTCCACGTCCTTCTCCAGCACTGCCAGAACCAGCTGCTGGATGACCTTGATGTCACTCTCCGTGATGCGGCCGATCATGCCGAAGTCAATCCATTCCGGCACACCGGTCTCTCTCTGGACCATCAGGTTGCCCTGGTGCGGATCCGCATGGAAGGTTCCCACGTCCAGCACCTGATGCACATAGCTGTTCACGATGTTCCGGCCGATCTCCTCCACGTCGAAACCGTCCTCGATGATCCTGTCCCGCTTGGAGATGGAATATCCATCGACAAAGGTCATCGTGAAGATCCGCTCCGTCGTCAGCTCATCGATGACATCCGGGCAGGTGATCTTCGTCTCGTCCTCAATGACGTTCTCCTTAAAGTAACGGGTGTTCGCCGCCTCCACGCGGAAGTCCAGCTCTTCCTCCGTCACCTTCTCGAACTCTTCGATGACCTCGACCAGGTCCATCTGATTGTCGTCGTCCGACCTTCCCCCGACACTGTTGACTCCCTTCGCCAGCTTCTTCAGCATGACAAAGTCTTCCCGCATCATGTCGGCAATGAACGGACGCTGTACCTTCGTCACGACCTTCCGGCCGTCCTTTAAGACAGCGTAGTGCGCCTGTCCGACGGACGCCGAGCCCAGCGGCTTGTCGCGGAACTCCGAATAGATCTCGTCAATCTTTTTGCCAGTCTCCTGCTCGATCACAGCGCGGGCAAGCGCCGGATCCAGCTCCTGCACGTTCTGGCGCAGCTTCTCCAGCTCCTTGCAGTAGCTCTCCGGCAAAAGGTCCAGACGGCTGGACATGATCTGTCCGATCTTGACATAAGTCGGTCCCAGGTCCTCCAGCGTAGTTCTCAGTTCTTCCGGCGTCAGGCCGTTCGCGTAGAAGTTGTGCTTCGCGAAGACACCGAAGATTTCCAGGCCGCGGCCCTTATTCTTTCCTTCCTTCTCCAGCATCTTAAGCGTCTTTACATCTCCCGCGGCGGCTGCCTTCAGTACCTCTACCGTCTCCTGGGTACCCTCTTTCAGCTCCTGCGCCTTATCTTCCAGTTCCTGGGCGGTCTTGTTCTGATTCACGGAAGACTGGCTGTTCAGGTTCTGATTCATTTGATTGTTTTTCTTTTTATTATTCTTCTTCGCCATGGTTCTCTCCTCCTCTTACACGCTCTTGAACGGCCAGGTCATGATGGTTCTGACAATGTTGACCGCAGAGGCGAACAGCATCATACCGCCGACCACCCTCTTCAGTACAAAGGGTGTATCCCACCACGGATTGGCCAGGAGGATAATCCCGAGCGAGATCGTCACCAGTGATAAAAACGCAAGGAACCACCAGGCTGCCTTACCCGCGCGGCGTGCATAGACAAAGGCATTGAACAGGTCACTGAGGCCTTCAAAGACCAGAAACAGTCCGAACAGAAGACACATGATCGGAAGGACTTCCCTCCGGTGCACAAGCACAAAGAGTCCCAGCAATCCGACAAACAGCGCGCCTGTCAGTGTGACGTAATTCATCAAAGTCTTCTTGCTCGACAGATAATTCAGACACATAACCGTCGCCCACACCAGCAGCACATACCCCAGCGCAGAGACCATCATCCCCATGTACCGGACAGGACACATCATCATCACGATGCTAACCGCAATCAGAATCAGAGATGTCATGATCCAGGTCCGTTTCATCTTACCGAGTTCCTGAAACAACATTGCGAAAAACCTCTCTTTCTACATAATGAAAAGATTCTGCAGGTTCCGCCGCAAAGTGGCGGCACTGCTATTTCATCATATTAAGATGAACGGATCAACATACCCCTCGCCTCTGCAAACAAACTTGCCCCGGCTTCAGGGCTTTTGACCCTTTTTTCATACTATCATACGATCCATTGAAAAGCATCAACAAATTTCAGGACGATACAATAGTCTCCTCATCCAATGAATACTTCGACGCCTCCGCTGATCTGGGTGTTCTGGTGGAGGTAAAGGAGCATTATTGACCGGCAGTTTCACATGGATCAGTTCTGATCAGGACTGATCCGTTTTCTGTATGTATCTTCTGCTTTCTGCCTCCGCTAAGGCGATCGTCCTCCCCGGTCAGTTCTGCTTCATATCTGCAAGCAGCGCGATCAGGGGAGAATTCCAGTACACTGCCACCTCGTTGGTGGAGTAGCTCTGCTCATTGTCCGCGTAGCACAGAGCCGGTGCCATACCGGCCAGGACATTCTGCGCATACGGATCCTCCAGATGACTGTCGGGACCGCCCACCAGCATGCCCGGCATCGCGCTGCCTGACGCCTGCGATGGTCTGTGATGCGGATGCGCCGGAGCGGTTGTGCCCCAACCTGTCTCATAACAGTAACCTGTCGGATTTGCTCCAAGAAGATAATCCAGATTCTGCTTCGCTGCCTGCGCATATCTTTCCTCTCCGGTCATCCGCTCTGTCAAAGCCAGAATCACTGCATGATTGGCAACAGTCATGTTCGAGCCCCATGGGAAGTCCTGGCCGAGCGTCAGGCAGAAGCCGTCGCTTTCAGCCTGTTCCACGAGCTGGCTGCAGTACTGTGTGAGATATGACTGCGCCTGCTCACCGTATGCCTTCAGCTGCGCAAAAGCGTCACCGTCCGCTGCATGAGAGGCGCTCCACGCCAGATCAATCAGAGCGTAATCCGATACACACTGCCAGCCAAGGCCGTGCGCCCCAAAGGAATTCAGCCCGGAAGAGACCGCTTCCTCTCCGGTCTGCTTTGTCCCTGCCATTTCTGCGCCTTCCGCGAGCAGACCGGCGAGATACAGCTCCGTCCCTGCCCAGAGCAGTTCGTCCGACGTGTCAGTATCCGGGTACTCACCGGTGCTGATCTCAGGCGGATTATGGAAGCCCTCTCCGACCGGATTCTGACTGCCGTACGCCCATGCTTTCTGTGCCGCCTCCAGAGCCGTCTTCGCAAATTCCGGATCATAAGGCGCGTACAGAACCGACGCCTTCGCCATCACCGCTGCAAAATCCAGGCTGGCTGTCACAGAGACAGGGCAGATCACCAGCTCATCTGTCTCCTCCTCAGGCTTCACCTCTCCCGGGAAACTGCGGCAGGTCACCTTGTGATATACGCCGCCGCTCTCCTCGTCCTGCATCTTCAGCATCCAGTCCAGCTCCCACCTGGCTTCATCAAGCACGTCCGGGATGCCGTTTCCGCTTTCCGGAATGTCAAGCCCGTCCGAATCCAGACCCAGCTGCTCAAAGCAAAGCATCAGATCCGCAGCCGCCTTCGCCCCTGGCACAACATACCGGCCGTAATCCCCTGCATCATGCCAGCCGCCGGATACGTCCTTCCTCTGGTCTGTTCCATAGATCAGCGCCGGTGTATCGTGGCAGACGCCATGCAGAAACAGTACAGCATCCGTGCTGTCCGGAAGAGAGGTCTGTGTGCCGCAGCGCTGCAGGGAAAGCATCTGCAGCGAGCTTTTCAGAATATCGTCATATCTGTTTTCATCGATTTCAAACGGTGCTGAGAGGATCTCCTCCCCATCCGCCACTGCACGGATCTGCCATGTCCCGGGCTGTGTCAGAGCACTGAAGTCTGCCCGCATCATCCGGCAGCCGGCGGCTTCATCATAAAACGGTTCTTCTGCTGTCAGCTCCAGCACAGACGAACCGGATTCATCCACAACACACAGCTCACTGACTGCAGCATCGCCGCAGCAGATAAACGCTGTCTTTGCGTCCGGCGGCCGGTATCCCGCCTGATTGACAGCAATCAAGCTGCCGACACTGCTCTCTTCGCCCTGCGCTGCACCGCCGTCAGCTGCAGCGCCGGAATCGTCCAGAACGGTCAGGCTGATCTGGTCGATCCAGACCGTATGCGGGCCGGGATCCTGCGTCATGTCATCTGCATAACCCATATTGAAACAAAGCCTCGGCGCCGGATCGCTCTCCTCGGTCATCGTCCAGTCGACACTGATATGCGTCTGATCCTGAGAGACATGGATCTGATCCCCCAGATAGGCATGGTAGTCCCCGCCGTTCAGCTGGAGCCGGTACTCCAGCTTACGCTCGATGCTGCAGGAAATATCAAAGCTGTACTGATATGTCACTCCCTGCACCAGGGAGAAGCCGTCCCAGTAGGCCTGGTTCGCATAATCGAGGCTTCCGCAGCTGGTAATGTCAACTGCCAGCATGCCGTCTTCATTGCGAAGTTCACAGGCCCCGCCCTCGAGATAGGTTTCGAAACCGCACACGGTTCCGTCGTCAAAGTCCAGATGGACGATCTCATCCCCTGCAGCAGCACACACTGTACCGGCAGCCATAGCAGACAGAATGACAGCAGCCGCCACACCTGCCAGAGTCTTCTTTCTGATCATGGAATGTTCCTTCCCTTCCTGTCCGGATTTCTCAGGTCCTGACCGGAGTTTTCCAGTCCTGACCGGAATTCCGGGAAACGCCAGCGGCGTCCTTTCAGCAGTAACAATGATTTCCGGGGCAAACAAGATTTCACGGTCTGGCTTCAGATCCCCGCCGGCCACCCCTCCTGCCGGCGGATCCTTGCATAGATGATGTACGAGACGATCACCGTACAAAAGTCCGCGATCGCCTGTGTCCAGACAATTCCCATCATCCCATACAGCCGGTTCAGCAGAAACAGCATCGGAATATTGAACACCAGCTGCCGGATCACCGCCAGCCAGAAGGACTCCTTCCCCCGTCCGATCGCCTGCGCAAAATGCACCATGGAAAAACACAGAAACATGAGCGGCGTCGCAAAGCACCGTGCACGCAGGAACTGTGTCCCGTACCGCACCGTATCGGCATCTGCGATGAAGGCGTGCATGATCTGCGGCGCAAAAGCAAAATACAGAATCACGCTGCCGATTCCGATCAGAAGACCGACTCCCCTTCCAAACCGGAACACCGCGTCCATGCGCCTGATATTTCCGGATGAATAACTGTATGCCAGAAGCGGCACCATGCCCAGGCAGATGCCGATGCCGATGTTCAGGGGCAGCCGCTCTGTCTTCAGCACGATGCCGATCGCCGCCAGCTCGATGTCTCCGTGCCCGGCCGACAGCCGGTTGATCACGGTCATGCACGCGTCGAACAGAAGAAGCGACGTTGCAGCAGGAAGGCCGACACTGAAGATGGAACGCAGGGAACCGGAAGACAGCTTCTCTCCCTTCAGGCGGAACCGGAGAATCGTCCTGCTGCATTCCTTCCGGTAAATGATGACAAAGTACACCAGCGCAGCCATATTGCTGAGCATGGTGGCAATCGCCGCGCCCATCACCTGCTGCCCGTCGGGAAGTATGACAAACATGAACAGCGGATCCAGCGCAATGTTCAGGACGCCGCCCATGCTCAGTCCGAAAGACGCCTCCGAGGAAAGACCGATGCTGCGGAGCATCGAGGAAAGCGTGTTATTCAAAAGAACAGGGATTCCGCCGATCACAACCACAAAGAACATGTACTGCTTCGCGTATCCGAGCACTGCGTCACTGGCGCCCAGAAGGCGCAGCACGGGCGTCATTGCCGCAAAGCACAGAACCGAGTACACCACGCTGGCGATCAGGGACATCCGGACACAGGCAGCCGAAACACAGGAGGCTTCCCTGTCCTCCTCTCTCCCGATCAGCCGTGCGATCAGCGTCCCCCCGCCGACTCCGAATATATTCGAGATCACGACGGTCAGCATGTACATCGGAAGCACCAGGGAGCAGGACGCTACCATATAAGGATTGTTCGTCCGTCCGATAAACCAGGTATCCGCCAGATTATAGATCAGCGTGATCAGCTGGCTGACAATCGCAGGCAGCGCCATGACAGCCAGTGCGCGTGGGACACTGGCTTCCTCAAACAGATACTTCTCATTCTTTGCGGGTGTTTTCATCATTATGGTCTTCTTTATCCTTTATTCTTTCTCATCTGTCCGCCGGAGGCGGTTCTTCCGCGCTGCGCGGTAATTATTCTATTATACACTTGTTCTTCCTGCAGCGGTATGCATATGATCACGGGTTTTTGCCGGTTTTGGCGGAATTCTGGCATACGGACCATATTCCTTCCAGCCAGGACACACATCTGATCGGACTTTGTTCAAACATGTCTTGCGCAGCCTCATGTTTTGCTCTAAAATCAGGAAAGACATATGATGGTTACCTCGGATTCATCTTTATAAAGCAGTATGGATTCCGCGAGAAACTGTCCCGCAGATGGACATGCTTGCCGCAAGGCAGCATGGGCTGCACTATGAATTTCATACGATTCCCGATGTGATTCTCCGGGGAACTGCTGTCGCCTGTCTGTCAGATCAAACTACGATTCCGCCGATGGCGGAATGGATGACACAAAGAAAGGGCTTGTCATGACACAAAACATCACCATTCAGGAATCCGGCCTGTTCGTACTGTTTACTATAACGGATGACGGCGTCGTAGAGCTGTCACGTTTTTCTCCATGTGCCGCTCCGTCGGAAGGGAAGGCCGGAACGAAGAAACACGGCGCAGAATTCGCCGGCGAAGAGCCGGGCTTTGCGGAGCCATCCGCGCCAGAGCTGCCTCCCGCTCCCATCATTGAGCTGCAGATCACCGGAAAGTCGACCCGCGAACTGCATGGATACAAGCACAACTCCTCCAGCGCTTCCCTGGACCTTCGGTATGTCCGGCATGAATTCATTTCCTCAGAAAAAGGCCGTGAGCTGGTCATCGGCCTGCAGAGCGATTACGGTTTGAAGGCAAGATACCACATGCAGTTTTTCCACGACATCCCTGTGGTACACGTGTGTACCGAGCTGGAAAACACGGGATCGGAAGCGCTCCCTGTCGAATACGTCTCCTCTTTTCTCTATCAGAACCTCTGCGGGGACGGTCAGCTTCCCTACTACGAAAAAACCGATGTCTACGTGCCGCGCAGCAGCTGGTACTGTGAAGCGCGCTGGCAGAAGGAAGACATCGAGTTTTTGAATCTGACCCGCATGACAGGAGACGGATTTGGCGCTCCCGGGTTCGGGAACAACCGGTTTGCCTATGCCGGCCAAAGCTCCTGGTCTTCGGTAGAGTACCTCCCCATGGGTCTTGCGCATGACAGGGAGACAGACGAAACCTACTGCTTCCAGGTCGAGAGCTCCGGGCAGTGGCTGGTCGAATATGACACGGAACCGGGCCGCCGCCTGACGCTTGCGCTCAGCGGGCCGACGGAGCAGGAGCATGGATGGTGGCTCAATCTCAGGCCCGGACAGACCTTCACGACCGTACCGGCCGCATTCGGTGTGGTGAAGGGCGGCATCAGTGAAGGCATCGGTGCCCTGACGAAGCTGCGCCGGGCGATCCGGAGACCGAACAGGGACGATGAGGTGCTTCACGTTGTCTTCAATGACTACATGAACTGCCTGATGGGTGACCCGACGGAAGAAAAAGAAAAGCAGATCATCGACAAGGCCGCAGAACTGGGCTGTGAATACTATTGTATGGATGCCGGCTGGTATGACGACGGCTTCTGGTGGGACCGTGTCGGCGAATGGAAGGAATCCGCCGCGCGGTTCCCGCACGGCATGAAGTCGGTCTGCGACTATGCCAGGAGCAAAGGCATGGTCATGGGCCTGTGGGTGGAAATCGAAGTGATGGGCGTACAGTGCAAACTGGCTGACACACTGCCTGACAGCTGGTTCATCTGCCGCCACGGCCGCAGACACATCGATCATGGTCGATATCTCCTCGACTTCCGCAATCCTGACGTGCGCAGGTACTGTACGGATGTGATCGAACGGCTCATCCATGACTACGGTGCCGGCTATTTCAAGATCGATTACAACGTCACCATGGGCTGCGGAAGCGACCTGAACACGGACAGCTGTTCCGGTGCCATCCTCGATCACTGGCGAGCGCTGCATCAGTGGTATGAAGACCTCTTCCGCGCACACCCTGACCTCGTGATTGAGAACTGCGGCTCCGGCGCGATGCGCATGGATTACGGCATGCTCCGCGTGCTGAGCCTTCAGTCGACCAGCGACCAGACCGACTGTTACTACAATTCCTACATCGCCTCCAGTATTGCCAGCGGCGTCACGCCGGAGCAGGGCGGCATGTGGGTCTATCCCTATGAAGATGACAGGGAACATGTCATCTACAACATGGTAAACGGCCTTCTGCTTCGTCCGTATATGAGCGGCATGGTCTGGAAGCTGGGCGAGGAAAGCATGGCCCTGCTGAAGGAAGGGATCGCTCTCTATAAGAAGATCCGTCTGGAAGTGGGCCGGGCGCTCCCATTCTTCCCGCTCGGATTCAATACGATCCACGATCAGGTGCTTTCCTGGGGACTTCGGCTGGAAGACCATGCGTATCTGGCCGTCTTCACGCCGAAGACGGATACTGCCGTCGTCCCTCTTGATTTCGGCGAAAAAAAGGTCTGCAGCGCGCAGGTGCTGTATCCTGCTGCCGCAGACTGTGCATATCATCTGGAGGACGGCACCCTCCGGATAAAGATGCCGCAGGAAAAAGCCGCAAGGCTCTTCCGGCTGGAATTGTCATAAGTCCTGCTCTTCAGGCTTTCTTCCGCTGTCTCCGTAAGACCTGCCGGTGCAATCCGCCATAGGCTCTGAGGAAACGCCGGCAATGCAGTGTTTCCTCAGAGCGGCTGACTCAGAACGACGCCTTCGCTTTTTCCAGAACGTCGATCACCCTGTCACACCAAGCATCAAAAGCAGGATCCTCCTTCTGCTCCTCCGGGTGTGACAGAATGTAATCCAGGCAGCGCCTGACCCCCTGGTCAAACCGGACCGTCGTCTTCATATCGGGGACTGCCCGCTTCAGCTTGGTGTTGTCAAACACCACGGAAGCTGCCTTGTCTCCCGTCAGGTTCCCTTCAAAGTCATAACCGCACTTTTTGCCGGCCGCGCTCAGGAAATCGGAAGAGACATGATACGCCTTCAGCTCCACGCCAAGCGCGTCTGCGATCGTCTGATAGATCTGGTTCCAGGTCAGTGTCTCATCTCCCGTAATCTGGAAAGCCTCTCCGATCGCATGCCTGTTTCCCATCAGGCCGGCATATCCCGTTGCGAAGTCCGTGTTGAAGGTGAGCGTCCACAGAGAAGTCCCATCCCCATGAACAAGCACCGGCTTTCCTTCCATCATTCTTTTCAGAACCTGGTAAGAGCCATTCTCTCCGTGTATGCCGACCGGAACCTTCCTCTCATCGTAGGTATGGCTTGGCCTGACGATTGTCACCGGAAAGCCTTCTGTACGGTACATCTCCATCAGATAATCCTCGCAGGCAATCTTCTTTCTGGAATACTCCCAGTATGGATTCGCCAGGGAGGTTCCCTCCGTAATGCGGTAGTCCGCGCACGGTTTATGGTAGGCTGAGGCAGAACTGGTATAAAGATACTGTCTGCATCTTCCCCTGAATAAGCGGACATCACGCTCCACCTGGCTTTTTTCAAACCCAATGAATTCGCAGACCGAATCAAATATCCTGTCTCCAAGCTTTTCAAGAACCGTCTCTTCGTCATTGATATCCGCAATGATGGTGCGGACCCCCTCCGGCAGGACGTCCACCCTGTTTCCACGGTTCAACACCCAGACCTCCCATTCGCCGGAAGCGGCAAGCTTTTTCACGATCGCTGTACTGATGGTTCCCGTTCCGCCGATGAACAATGCACTTTTCTTCATGTTCCTTCCTTTCTGTCCTGCACCGCTTCGGCCAATGCAAAACCCGTGCAGCCAAGATCCAAACGTCGTCGACGTTTATCGCTTTTTCCATTCCTATTATAGCATGGCGGTCCATCATTCACTCATGCATCTAGCAGGAAAATGCAGGGCAAAATGCGCTGAAGTTTTTAGTACAGGACACGGGGACCAGAATCCATTCCGCGTTTTCTCACATCGACAGAAAAGCCGGAACCATGAGGATGATGAGCACAACGCCGAACATCAGCACCATGGGCAGAAGCATTTTCACGCTGGCCTTCTCGCCGAGCCGGCGGACAGCCATCTTGTGCTGTTCCATGGAAAGAACTGCCTCGTGTTCCAGCAGCGCGGTCAGACCTTTGGAACCCTTTTTCAGATTCTGTGACAGCAACGATCCAAGCTTGATATAACCAGGCAGGCAGCAGCGCCGGCCGAAGTTCTCATATGCACCCGCCTCCGGTACGCCGCTGCGCATCTCACGCAGGGTCAGGATCATCTCCTCATACACATACCGCCTGGCAGTGTGCTCCGCCTCGTACTGCTCCGTAATCCTGGTAAACGCGCCTCTGATGGTGAGTCCGGCGGACAAGAGCATGGTCAGCTTCCACAGAAGCTGCGAATAATCAAGTTCAAGCTGCGTCAGCCGCTCCTTCGCGGCATCATGGATCTTCGAGTCTTCCCTGGCCCAGAATCCAACAGGAAGAATCAGCACAAGCACGATAATCAGCGTCATAGAAGAATCCTTTGGATAAGACCAGCGCAGTGTACGGCCGTCGACTGAGCCCGGCAGCCGGATCTTTGCGTCTGTCGGGTCACTGCTGCTGGCCTCCTCCACCGCGTTTTTGATATTCTCACGCAGCTGCGCTTCCGGAGTAAGGACCGGAGGGAAGATCCTGGCGGCACATTCATAAGTGCTGGTTTTGGCCTGGCAGGTCAGCGTGGCATTGATCGTCACAAGTGTACCGTCCGGGTCCGGATCCTGGCAGATGCTCCCGTCCTCCTCAATGACTCCCATGGGCGTGATATAATACTCCACACTGACCGCGTCGTCCTCCAGGGAGGCCGGCAGATTCAGCGGAAGGCGGACCTCATCAAGTGTTTTGTTCTCACCCGGCAGCTGATCCTCCAGCCGGGCAGCCGCGTTTTTCAGCAAAGAACTGACCTGCTGAGAGGTATAAGTACGCGCATTCAGATTCACATCGAAAGACTCAGACTCTGCCTCACCGTCCGGGACCGCCCTGTCTTGCCCGATCGTCAGGATCAGGTTCTGTTCCACCGCTCCCTCCCCGTACCCGGGCCGTTCAAGCACACCGCCTTTAATCCTGCGGTCCTGGCTGTACTGCACGATGAGCACGACAGCCAGGACTGCGCTGCAAAGCAGTGCAATCTCCAGGAATTTCGCTATCTTATTCACATAATAGCTCTCGATGCAGTTTTTCTTTCCGCCGCCAAGCTCCATAAGCTCCCGGCTGAGCTTTTCATTGCTGCCGGGTATACGGACATGGGAAGAATGGGATGCGGTACCCAAGCTGGCGCCCGGTCCGAAACGGCGGACAATCATGCGCGCAAGAGAAGTGAAAGGGTTTTTCATGCTCGAATAATCCCTCCTCGTATTTTGAGATGAACTGATAAGAAAGAAAAAGACAGATCTGTACCATGCGTCATTTTCCAGACACAGTACGATTCCCGGGATTAATGATAAGGATAATAATCGAAGATGTCCTGAACGGCATCTGATATGTTTTGAATCTGTTCGAAGCGGATGACGCCAACTACCGCATAATGCCGGGCACGAATATCGATGCTTCTTAACTGATCCAGAATTGCGTAACCAGAGTATTCATCAATCTCAATCGGTATATTTAATGCCGCTTCTTCTGCGCTTTTTATGACCGGACAGACAATCAGCATGCCGGTCCTGTTAAAATAAACCCTGCTCAAAACCAAAACATCTTTGTTGATTCCGGGCAGATGAAGAACGGTTCCCTGCTGGATCGCTTCCATTACCATACCTCACGCCCGACCGGA
>CAMIVF010000033.1 GCA_946401715.1 uncultured Clostridia bacterium
GCGGCCCTGATGGTTCAGGGGAGCGTGCAGTTCCTGGCGACCGCGCAGGACCCGAACATCAAGATGTTTGCGAACGGAACCCCCATCCGTTATGTGCTGGCCATGGACGCTTCCTGCGGCGCGGACGGACTGGTGACGACAGCAGACATTCAGAGTATGGATGACCTGAAGGGAAAGACGCTGGCGCTTGACACGGCCGCGTCCTCCTATTACTTCTTCCTCACCGCGCTGGAAGACGCGAGCAGCCTGAGCGAAGAGGACATTACCCTGGTGGAGATGTCGGATACGACCGAGGCCGGCCTTGCCTTCATGAGCGGACAGGTTGACGCGGCGATCATGTGGGAGCCGGAGCTTTCAGAGGCTTTGGACAGTGTCGAAGGCGCGCACACGCTGGTGACCAGCGCCGACTATCCGGAGACGATTCTGGATTCCCTGGTTGTCAACGAGGCTTATGCACAGGAGAAGCCGGAAGTTGTGGAAGCGGTGAAAGAGGCCTGGTACCAGGCGGTCGATTTCATGAACGAGAACCCGGAGGAGGCCTGTGAGATCATGGCCTCCGGCTTCGAAGAGGTTACTGCGGAAGATATTGCCTCCGATATGGAAGGCCTGGAGTTCTTCGGCAGAGAAGAGAATGAGATCCTGAATGACAGCAGTTCAGAGCGCCCCATTCAGGCAATCAGCCAGGATATGGCGGACTTCTGGATGGAGAAGGGGGAATGTGAGACCGATGACCTGACCGACTTCTTCTCACTCCTGGGATAATGGAAAACAGCGGTTCTTTTTGCCGGGCAGGACATTGTTTCTGCCCGGCCTTGTCTGCCCGGCCTTGTCTGTCCGGCATATCCTGCCGGGCAAGGTGCCTGTCGGAAAAATGACGAAATCCATTGCGTTCTTTTTTGCATGGTGTTATGATACAGGCATATCATATAAACATGTTGCTCCTGACATGGGAAACTGCATGATGCTGTGAGAATGACCGGAATCTCGCAGCGGTTTTTGTGTTTTCCGCGTTTACTTCACGGAGCGGCAACAGAATGGGAGGAATAAGTATGATAAGTTTCTTTGTTTGTCTGCTGATTCTGATTGGCGGGTATTTCATCTACGGCACGTTTGTCGACAACACATTCGGCCCGGACGACCGTGAGACACCGGCAGTCGCAATCGATGACGGCGTTGACTATGTCGTCATGCCGGCATGGAAGCTGTTCCTGGTACAGCTTTTGAACATTGCCGGACTCGGCCCGATCTTCGGCGCGATGCAGGGTGCGCTGTGGGGACCGATCGTATTTCTGTGGATTACCTTTGGTACCGTGTTTGCCGGTGCTGTACATGACTACTTCTCCGGCATGCTTTCCGAGAGAAATGAAGGCGCGTCCATCTCTGAGGTGACCGGCATCTATCTTGGGCCGGTGATGCACAACATCATGAGAGTCTTCTCTGTTATCCTGCTGATCATGGTTGGTACCGTGTTCGCGGTCGGACCGGCCGGCCTGCTTGTCAAGCTGCTGACGGAGAAGGGTGTTTCCGGACCGTTCGCCCAGACTACTACATGGCTGGCGATCATCCTGATCTACTATTTCATCGCAACCTTTATTTCGATTGATAAAATCATCGGCAAGATCTATCCGATCTTCGGTATCGTTCTGATTATCATGGCGATCGGCGTGGCGTTCGGTATTCCGATTCATGGTTTCCATACGCCTGAGATCTGGAGTAACTTCACCAACATGCATCCGGCAGGGACACCGGTGTGGAGCTTCATGTTCATCACGGTTGCCTGCGGCGCGATTTCCGGTTTCCATTCCACACAGTCTCCGCTGATGGCCCGCTGTCTCAAGAGTGAGCGTCAGGGTAAGTTCGTATTCTACGGCGCCATGGTCGCTGAGGGCTGCATCGCTCTGATCTGGGCTGCTGCAGGCTGCTCTCTGTATGAAGTGACCGGCGGACTGAACACCGGGCTGCAGGAGGTTCTGGCAAACGGACAGTCTGCTGCGATCTATGATGTCGCGGTGAGAACGATGGGCAATGTCGGCGTGGTCCTTGCGATGCTCGGCGTTGTTGTCTGCCCGATTACTTCCGGCGATACAGCATTCCGTTCCGCGAGACTGACCCTTGCCGACTGGATGAAGTTTGACCAGGGAACCATGGCTCACAGACTTGCGCTCTGCATTCCGGTACTGGGCATCGGCGCGATCCTTGGATTCGGCAACACGCTTGGATTCATCGATTATACTGTCATCTGGAGATACTTCAGCTGGACTAACCAGACGCTTGCCATGATCGTGCTCTGGGCAGGTTCCATGTTCCTGGCGATGGAGAAGAAGAATTACTGGATCACAGCGATTCCGGCGACATTCATGAGCGCGGTTTCCGCGACCTACTTCATCATGGCACCGGAGTGCCTTGGCATGATCCCGGCACTGAAGGGAAACACAACGGTCGCGTATCCGGTAGGACTTATTATCGCGGCTCTGTTCCTGGGAATCTTCCTCTTCAGCGCAAAGAAGCATTCCTGATGGAGTGTCTGCTTTTTTAAGCAGCAGTCTGAAGAATAACAGATCATATGGCGGCGGGGATAACGTCCCCGCCGCTTTTCCTGTGGCGGAATCGGCAGAATCGAATTGTGTTCTTCTTCTCGAAAGAGGAGGAGACTGTGTTATACTACTGATAATAACCGAAGGATGGGAGGAACACTTCAATTGCCAACGTTACAATACGGAAAACAGTCCATGCCGCCGTCTGAACTGAAGGCGGATAAAAAGGCAGCCAGAAAGATCGGGCCGGTCGGAATGGGACCAAGAGCCCTGTATATGAACAGCTTCTATATCAGCCGGATTTACTATGCGCTCTGGACGGATATCAAAAGGGTCTATAAGCTGGTTGCCATGACGAAGGGCGGATTCACCGGGATCGGCGCCTTTGGTTCCATGAGCTATCTGGTTGTGGAGCTCCGGGATGGCAGGACAAAAAAGTGCCAGTTCAAATATGAAAAGCAGACGGATCAGGCACTTGCCTGGATTGAAGAGCATCATCCGGAGATCCCGGTCAGAAGTGTGGCGGCGCAGAAAAAGCTTGATGAGAAACAGGCACAGGAAAGCCGTCTTGCCCGGGTGTCTTTTGATGAAGACACACAGAGGGAGATTACATCGCTTCAGGAAGCGAAGGACTATCTGGAGAAGAAACCGGAGCTGTATCGCAGTCTCAGCGCCGCTGCAGGCAAGAAACGGGTACAGCAGCAGGTGCCGGCCGGAAAAAGAGCGCTTGTGACAGGAATCTTTGCTCTCTCAGCCGTACTGATTGCGGCAGGAATCCCGATGACCATGAAGGGACATCCGGCTGGCATCTATATGCTGATGTTCGGCGGAGCCTTCCTTCTGTTCTCTCTTGCCGGGAACCTGATTCCGGTCGGACGCAATTCACCCCGCAGAGTGGAGCAGGATTGGCAGGAAGCGGTTGGCAGGTGTGGGGATTATCTGTCGGAATGGGAGTCATCCCATGGTGTTCCTTTTCCTGTGTCTGCGCGGTACGCCCACCCGGTGGTGCTGGAGCGGATGATCCGGGCGCTCCGGGAGGGACGTGCGAAGAATGCACAGCAGGCTCTGGACGTGGTAAAGGATGACCTGAAGAAGCTGAACAGCTCTGTAAAAGTATCGCAGGAAGAGTACGATGAGGTTGTGGCCGTGAAGCCGATGTTCCTGGTTTCGGACTATCAGTGATTGCCGGGCGCAATCGAGCCAGGGCGGAATTGATCCAGGGAAGCTATGAATGGCCTAAGGAGAAAAAGACATATGAAAGATCTTGACCGTTTTCTGAGAGAAGAAGGAGTGCAGGGATCCCTGCTCGATGAGACAGCGCATTTTCTGAAAACGCATGGGGTCAGAAGTGGTGACGAGAAGAGAATTCCGGATCCGCCGTACCTGTATTACGGAAAGCAGGTATGGGAGAAGGCCATCGCCGCGCTTCTGTGCGGGGAGAATCTTCTGCTTGCAGGAGCGAAGGCCACCGGGAAGAATGTCCTCGCGGAGAACCTGGCATGTCTGTTTGGCCGTCCTCTGTGGAATGTCAGCTTCCATGTCAACGCGGACGCGGCTTATCTGATCGGGTCGGACACCTATGATGGTTCAAAGGTTGTCTTCCGTCCGGGACCGGTGTACTGCTGCGCTTCTCATGGCGGCTTCGGGGTGCTGGACGAGATCAATATGGCGCGCAATGAAGCGCTTGCTGTCCTGCATGCGACGCTGGATTTCAGGCGTGTGATCGATGTGGCAGGATATGACAGGATTGAAGTGGATCCTGCAGCGCGTTTCATCGGCACCATGAATTACGGATATGCCGGAACGAGGGACCTGAATGAAGCACTGTGCTCCAGGTTCGCGATTCTGGAGATGCCGCTGATCGCGCAGGACGATCTGGAAAGACTTCTGCAGGATACGTTTCCGCAGATGAAGGCGCAGATGCGTTCGCAGTTCACCGCGCTTTTCTATGAGCTGGAGAAGAAGGCCCGAAGCGCGGAGGTTTCAGAGCGCGCACTGGATCTGAGAGGACTTCTGGATGCGATTGCATTGATTCAGAAAGGGGTGTCGAGCGGGGATGCCCTTGAGATGTGCATCGTGAACAAAACCTTTGACGCATATGAGCGGGGACTGGTGATGGACGTGATCCGCGCGCGCATCCCGATGGATCTAAGCAGGGAAGATCTGTTTATGTAAGCTGCGTTTGCGTAAGCTGCAGCGGCGTGTCAGGCGGCCGGTGGTGTCCCTGACCCGGGAAAGCAGAGAAGTCAGATGATAAAACAGCACTATACGGGCAGTTCCCGTCGGGCAATGAATCTCATATGGAATGCGGCAGGAGACTATCAGTGGGAGTCTCCGTTCCTTGCATTTCACCCCAACGGGGAGTCGGATGATTATCTGAATATGGTGATCGGACTGTCTGCGAAGTGGCTCGACCGCGGGCGCATAACGGATTTTTTTGAGCGGCTGGGGGAAGGCCCGACGCTTGATGAGATCTCCGCCCTGCTGTGGCTGGGGATCGAAAACTGCGTGTATGGCAAGGAGCTTCCTGTGCGGCCGGTCATCAGCCGGATGCGAAAGGAACGGGCGGAGGAATTCTTCCGCGTGAACGGCATGCTTTCCGAGCAGCAGATGTCTTTCATGAGCATTCGTGTCTATGACCAGGAACTGCTGCGCTGGAGCCAGGTGCTGGGACGCAGGGTGCTGTCGGCCGGCCCCGGCGCGCGGAAGCTTGCAAAGGAACTGGAATTCTCCCCGGAGTGGGACACGGACGAAGTGCTCGGAAAGATGCATCAGCTCCTGTCAGAAACGTTCCATCGGACACTCCCGGACCGTCCGCGCGCTGTGGTGCGCAGTTCCGGGGGACTTTTCCGGACACTGGCAGGCAATCTCTCCAGAGGGCTGGAGCGCAGGACGGATCTTCTGGTGCTGCGGAAAGGCAGCGGAAGCGGCGATAAGAAGAACAGCGTACATATCACGCACAGCTTCGCCCGGACGGGGGCTGCGGAAGCGGCCGCGGCAGACCGGGCGTACATCGAAGAAACCTTCGGACCATGTATGTACACCGACGCGGAGATGCGGATTCTGGAAAGAAGCCTGTGCACAGGAAATGACAGTCTGTGCAGACTCTGGTTTTCAAAGACCAGGCAGGAGACACAGCCTGCTTCGAAGGAGGCAAAGAAGCTCTGGCTGGACCAGGAAGCGCAGCTCAAGCGGAATGAGGAATACTACAGGACGCACCTGTTCCGGATCCGGGAGAGCATCCGGAACCTGAGTGCACAGACGGATACGATCTTCCAGTCTTATCTGCGCTATGACCCGGGCCGCGCCAAGGCAGGAAAGCTTGATGGCGCAAGGGTGTGGAGAGGTCAGATCCTCTCTGACATGAAGCTTTTTCTTGCCGATGCCCAGCCGCAGGAATCCTCCCTGTGTGTGGACCTGCTTCTGGATGCGTCCCAGTCACGTATGAATTCGCAGGAGATGATTGCCTCCCAGGCACTCGTGATCTCCGCCAGCTTCGAGGAGTGCCATATCCCGGTGCGGGTCACAGCATTCCGCTCGCTCCGTGGCTATACGATTCTCCAGAGGCTCAAAGAATATGGCGACCGTGACTGCCAGGGACTGTTTCGCTACTATGCCGGAGGCTGGAACCGGGATGCCCTGTGCCTGAAGGCAATGGAATATATCATGGCAGACGAGCGCTCGAAGGGTATGTTCCAGACACGGATCCTGCTGGTCCTGACAGA
Organism: uncultured Clostridia bacterium; assembly: GCA_946401715.1. Classification (GTDB taxonomy): domain Bacteria; phylum Bacillota; class Clostridia; order Lachnospirales; family Lachnospiraceae; genus Porcincola. The sequence goes on from CAMIVF010000033.1 coordinate 6,260, forward strand.
TGCAAGCCCCAATGATTCCACACAGATGCCGCCGAAGGAAGGAGGGCGTCTTTTCCGGGAATATGAGGGAGATGAGCCGGTCCGGGATGCGCGCTGCGCAGTAAACGCGCTGACTGCCGGCGGTGTCCATACCGGAGCTTTGTTCTATGGGGCAACCTCCCATCTGGAACAGGTACATCAGATCTACGGACAGCAATATGTGCGCGTGAAGACACTGAGCCAGCTTCCGGACGCGGTCAGCGAGCTGCTGCGCCGTATCCTGGCACGGGCGCAGCATTAGAGGGTGGCCGATCCCATGAAAGAACTGACACTCCCGGAGCATTTTCTGGAAAATATGAAGCATCTTCTCGGACCGGAGTATGAAGCCTTTCTGGCTTCTTTCCGGGAGGAAAGGAAGAATGCGTTGAGAGTAAACCGGCTGAAGCTTTCCCCCGGACAGTTTGAGGCGGAGGCGCCATTCGCCCTGGAGCGGGTGCCCTGGACCGATAACGGTTATTATGTGGATTACCGGGACAGACCCGGCCAGCATCCTTATTACCGTGCCGGGCTGTATTATCTGCAGGAGCCGAGCGCGATGGCTCCGGCCGGGATTCTCCCTGTACGGCCGGGAGACAGAGTCCTCGATCTGTGCGCTGCTCCGGGAGGAAAGGCAACGGAGCTTGGCGCACGGCTGAGCGGGGAGGGCATCCTGGTCGCCAATGAGATCTCTGCTTCCCGTGTCCGGGCGCTGGAGCGCAACATTGAACTGTTCGGCATACGGAACTGCATTGTGACCAATGAGCCGCCGCATGTCCTGGCAGAACGGTTCGGGGCGTATTTTAATAAAATACTGGTTGATGCCCCCTGCTCCGGCGAGGGAATGTTCCGGAAGAACCCGGAGGCAGCCGAAACCTGGACCCCGCAGAAGGTGAATGCCTGCGCGCGGACGCAGAGAGAGATTCTTCTTTCTGCTGCCGGTATGCTCCGGCCGGGCGGATATCTGGTTTATTCCACCTGTACCTTCGAGCCGGAGGAAAATGAGCTGGCGGTGGCTTACCTGCTGCGAAAGCGCCCTGACATGGAACTGGTGAAGATACCCTGCGAGGACCGGACAGAATCCTTCCGCCCGGCGTATGCGCTTGGGAAGCTGTGTCAGCTGGGGTATGACATCCCGGCAGAAGACGCAGATTACGATGAGACAGAAGAACCCGATCTCACCAGAGCTGTGCGGATCTGGCCGCATATCGCAGAAGGTGAGGGACACTTTATCGCACTGCTTGCCAGGAAGGGGCGGCCGGACCAGGCGGCGGGGATTTCTCCGGGAACAGGGAAACAGAAGAAAAGAGCGCTGGCCGGGACACTGTCAAAAAGCACGCAGGGCAGGACATCGTCAAAACGTGCCGAAGGAGGGACTATTTCAAAAGAAGAAAGCCGGCTCCTGCAGCAGTTTCTGGCATCCTATGCGCCGGATCTGAATATCGACATATGTCGATGCGAAATGCGGGAAGGCCGTGTCTATCTGATGCCGGATGAATGCCCTGAGATCAGGGGGCTCCGTTTTCTGCGTGCAGGCCTGTATCTGGGAGAGCTGAAGAAGAACCGGTTTGAACCGTCGCAGGAGCTGGCGCAGGCGGTCTGTGTGCGCCCGGACGCTGTGTGCGGACAGCAAGACAGTCCAGGTGCGGGAAAAAAAGGATCCGTCTCAGATGACGGGACATGTATCTGTATTTCTGCAGAGGATGAGCGCCTGCAGGCTTTCCTGCGGGGCGAATCTCTCCGGCTGCAGGATACAAAAGAGAACGGATGGCGCCTGGTGTGTGCCGGCAGATGGCCGGTGGGCTGGGGAAAGCTGACAGGCAGGATCCTGAAGAATCATATTCCTGCATCGTGGCGCAGCAGCTAAGGACAGTGCTGTTTCGTGGCACAGCTGTCAGGGACGGTGCCGCAGGGTGCAGCGCCGCAAGGCGCGTGCTGCAGGTTGTGTGAAAGGAGGAACGTATGAAGTCAATTCGGGACGTTTTCAAGATTGGACGAGGACCCTCGAGTTCCCATACCATGGGGCCGGAGAAAGCGGCAAAGATCTACCGGCAGGAACACCCGGAAGCGCAGGCGTACCGTGTGAAGCTGTACGGATCTCTGAGTAAGACCGGGAAAGGACACATGACAGACCGGGTGCTGTATGAGACACTTTCGCCGGTTCCGACAGAGGTGATTTTCTGCACGGAGACACCGGAGGGTGTCACACACCCTAACACGATGGACTTTTTCGTGATGAATGACGGACGGGAGGACTGCCTCATGCGGGCGCTTTCCGTCGGCGGAGGCGATATCCGGATCGAAGGCCGTGCGGAGGATGCGCAGGAGGAAGATGTGTATCCGGAGAACTCCTTTGCCGAGGTGCTGGATTTCTGCCGGTTCCGCGGGCTGGATCTTGCGGAGTATGTCGAGGTCTCGGAGGGAGAAGAGATCCGGGATTATCTTCGTGTGGTCTGGCAGCAGATGAAAGACACGATACAGGAAGGACTGCAGGCAGAGGGCCTTCTGCCGGGACCGCTCCGTGTCGAGCGGAAGGCAAAGATGCTCTATGATTTCATACCGGAGCATGATCATCCCCAGATCCGGGAATGCAGGCTGATCTCCGCGTATGCATTTGCGGTCAGCGAGCAGAACGCCGACTGCGGGACGGTCGTTACGGCACCGACCTGCGGTTCGTGCGGCGTACTTCCCGCGGTGTTTCAGTATGTGCAGAACCAGAGAATGCTGGACGATGAAAAGATGATCTCCGGCCTGGAGGTGGCAGGCCTGATCGGCAACCTGATCAAGAAAAATGCTTCCGTTTCCGGCGCGCAGTGCGGCTGCCAGGCGGAGGTTGGCGCTGCCTGTTCCATGGCGGCGGCCGGCCTGGATTATCTGTTCGGCCTGTCGACCAGCCAGATTCAGTATGCGGCGGAGATCGCGCTGGAGCATCATTTGGGACTGACCTGTGATCCGATTCTGGGACTTGTGCAGGTGCCCTGCATTGAGCGCAATGCAGTAGCTGCGACCCGCGCGATGAACGCCTGCAATCTGTCTTATTTTCTTTCTGATACGCAGAGAATATCATTTGACATGGCTGTCCGGACCATGTATGAGACGGGAATCAGCATGAACAAGCGATTCCTGGAGACATCAGAGGGCGGGCTTGCCAAGATGTACGGACGCAGGAACGAGAAGTGACGGGAGGAGCCGCATGAAGAAGCGCATCGGAATCGTCGTAATGGGTGCAGTATTTGTCGACATCAAGGGATACCCGCTCTCGCAGTACTATCCGGGCGGGAGAAATGCAGGCAGGGTGCTTCAGGTGCATGGCGGTGTCAGCAGGAACATTGCCGAGGATATCGCGAATGTAGAACTGGAGCCGACTTACATCAGCGTTGTGGATCACAGCGGAATCAGTGCGGACGTCATAGAGAAGCTGAAGCGGCATAAGGTGAATACGGATTATATCCGCCGTACGGACGACGGGCTCGGTACCTGGCTTGCGATCTTTGACCACAACGGAGACGTAGTCGGATCCATCTCCAAACGGCCCGACCTGTCGGGGATCATGACAACGCTGGAGGAATCCGGGGACGAAATCTTCAGCAATGCGGACAGCATTATTGTCGAGATCGACATGGAGCCGCAGATCATGAAAAAGGTGTTTTCCCTGGCCCAGACCTGGAACAAGGAGATCTATGCCGTTGTCTCCAATATGTCTATCGCGCTGGAGAGGAGAGACCTGTTCAAAAAAACTGCCTGCATCGTATGCAATGAGCAGGAAGCAGGGATTCTGTTTTCCGAGAACTATGAAGGGATGGAACCGGAGGAGCTTCAGGCATTGCTCATGGAGCGCGCTGCCCAGGCGCAGATTCCGCGCATGATTGTCACGCTCGGAGCAAGGGGCGCAGTGTATGCGGAGCCGGGAAAAGAGGCCGGATTCTGTCCCTCGATCGAGACAGAAGTGGTTGATACCACAGGTGCAGGGGACGCTTTCTTTGCCGGCGTCGCGATCGGACTGACCTATGGAAAGACTCTGGAACAGGCATGCCGGATCGGGACAAGGCTTGCCACAAGCGTGATCGCGACCAAGGAAAATGTATGCCCGCGGTTTTTACCGGAGGAATTCGGGCTGGAGCGTTGAAGGGTCCTGCCCTTTACGCGGTCTGGCTGTCGGATGGCCATTCAGACAAAAAGAAAGGACTGAAAAGAGATGGGATGCGGTAGACGACAGCCAGTCGGACAAGACTGCCGGCTCACCGGCCAAGCTTCCCAAAACAGTGGCCAAAGTATCCGGAAACACCAGAACGAAAGCATCAAAGAGCAAGGTCACGATTTCCTGGAAGAAGGTCAGGAATACCAGAAAGACGAAGAAAACACTTGGAAAGATCAAGTATGTCAAGGTGCAGTGCGCCCTGGACAAAAAGTTTAAGAAGACAGTCCTTTCGAAAAAAGTGAAAAAGAGCAAAACGAAAGCCGTCTTCAGCCTTTCCCGGAAGAAGACCTGGTTTTTCCGCATACGGTATATCGGGACCAAAGGAGTCTCTCGCTGGAGCAAAACAGGCAAAATCAAGGTAAAGTAAAAGAATTTCGATGCATCAGTGTGCTATTGCAAAAGAAAGGATCGCAGACCGCGTTCCTTTCTTTTTTTCGGAGATCTTGCATTTGTCAATAAACTTTTCTGCGGTTTGTGTTAGAATTAGTCTCAGTTGTTCTGACAATAGATGAGTGAGGTGATGAGAACGATGAAACAGTTGATGCTGGGCAATCAGGCGGTTGCCCGTGGTCTCTATGAAGCAGGCTGCTGCTTTGCCTCCAGTTACCCCGGCACGCCGAGTACCGAGATTACCGAGGAGCTGGCAAAGTACGATGAGGTATACTGTGAGTGGGCTCCGAATGAGAAGGTGGCGATGGAGGCGGCGTTCGGCGCGTCTTTGCAGGGCCGCCGTTCCTTCTGCGCAATGAAGCATGTCGGACTCAACGTCGCGGCGGATCCGCTCTATACGATGTCCTACACCGGCATCAATGCGGGGCTTGTGATTGTGGTCGCGGACGATGCAGGGATGCATTCGTCGCAGAACGAACAGGACTCCCGCCACCATGCGGTTGCTGCGAAGCTGCCGATGCTGGAGCCCTCCGATTCACAGGAGGCACTGGAGTTCACAAAGCTGGCTTTTGAGATTTCGGAGAAGTTTGACACGCCCGTTCTTCTCAAGATGTGTACGAGGGTTGCGCATTCGCAGTCGGTCGTGGAAGAAGGGGAGCGCAGCGTTCCTGAGAAAGCTTATGAGAAAAACATTGCGAAGTATGTCATGATGCCCGGCAATGCGAAGAAGCGCCATCCCGTTGTCGAGGAGCGCACCCGTCTTCTGAAGGAATACGCCGAGAATGGTCCGGTCAACCGGATCGAGCCGGGCGGCACCTCTCTCGGGATCATTACTTCCTCGACATCTTATCAGTATGTGACGGAGGCATTCGGCGATTCGGTTTCGATTCTGAAGATCGGTATGGCGAATCCGCTGCCGGATCAGCTGATCCTGGATTTTGCGAAGCAGGTGGACGCGCTTGCGGTGGTAGAGGAACTCGATCCCATCATGGAGAATCACTGTAAGGCCTTAGGCCTCACGGTTCAGGGAAAGGAGATTCTCCCCATCTGCGGCGAGTTCTCACAGAACCTGATTGCGAAGGCATTCGGAAAGCCGGTGCCGGAGGGACTGCATCTGGAAGAGACCCTGCCCATGCGGCCGCCGGTGATGTGCCCCGGATGTCCCCACAGAGGTCTCTTCTATACGCTCAAGAAGATCGGCTGCACGGTGCTGGGAGACATCGGCTGCTATACCCTTGGGGCGGTAGCGCCGCTCGGATCGATGGAACTGTGTCTGTGCATGGGTGCGTCCGTGTCATCGATTCACGGATTCAATAAGATGGGCGGTGCTGAGACGGAACATCATACCGTATGTGTGATCGGGGATTCGACCTTCATGCATTCCGGTATGACCGGGCTTGCAAACATCGCCTATAACCAGAGCAATTCCACGGTGATTATCCTGGATAATTCCATCACGGGCATGACAGGGCACCAGCAGAATCCGACCACGGGATACAACATCAAGGGAGATCCGGCCGGAAAGATCGATCTGGAGGCGCTGTGCCGGGCGATGGGATTCCACCGGGTGGCAGTCATCGATCCATATGACCTGGCGTCCTGTGAGCAGGTGATCCGCGAGGAGCTGGAAGCGGACGAAGCGTCTGTCATTATCTCCAGGCGTCCCTGCGCGCTTCTGAAATATGTAAAGAAGAAGGCACCTCTCAGGGTTCATCCTGACACATGCAGGGGCTGCAAAGCCTGCATGCGGATCGGCTGCCCGGCGATTTCCATCAGGGAAGGAAAGGCAGTGGTGGATGCGACGCTTTGCATCGGCTGCGGCGTCTGCACCCAGATGTGCAGGTTTGGCGCATTTGAGGGAAAGGAGGAGACGTGATGGAGACGAAGAATATCATGATCGTCGGCGTCGGCGGCCAGGGTTCGCTGCTGGCCAGCAAGCTTCTGGGCCATCTTCTCCTGACGCAGGGGTACGACGTGAAGGTCAGCGAGGTACACGGAATGTCCCAGAGAGGCGGCAGCGTCGTGACTTACGTTCGCTGGGGAGACCGTGTTGCGTCTCCTGTGATCGACGAGGGACAGGCAGACTTCATCGTATCCTTCGAGGTGCTTGAGAGCGCCAGATGGCTGCCGTATCTGAAAAAGGACGGGCAGATTGTCACCAATACACAGCAGATCGATCCCATGCCGGTTGTGACCGGGGCGGCGAAATATCCGGAAGACCTGGTTCAGAAGATGAGAGCAGCCGGTGCGAAGGTCGATGCCATGGACTGTGTGTCGCTGGCCGCGGAGGCCGGCTCTGTCAAGGCCGTCAACCTGGTGCTTCTCGGCAGGCTTTCCCACTATTTTGATTTTCCGGAAGAGGTCTGGCAGGAAGCAATTGAAGCATGTGTTCCGGAGAAATTCCTCCAGATGAACCAGCGCGCATTTGCGCTTGGAAGAAATGAGGGAAGCGCCGGTTCGTAAGGACAGGCGCGGCTGCCGATTGATAAGAACGGCTGTGCATCATACCGGTCCTGACGGGCCGGGGTTAAGCAATAGCAAAGGATTCCGGAGACGGAACCAGGAAAGGAAACAGGATGGAGAGGTATTATCAGAAAGACATCGAATGCGCATCCCCGGAAGCGATGCGCGCCATACAGAATGAAAAGCTTCTGAAGCAGGTAAAGCATGTGTGGGAGAATGTCCCGTACTACAGGAAAAAGATGGAAGAAAAGGGCGTCACGCCGGACGACATCCGGTCAATTGATGACCTGCATAAGCTTCCATTTCTGTCAAAAGCGGACCTGCGTGAGGCGTATCCGTACGGCCTTCTGGGCAAGCCGCTGAAGGAATGCGTTCGGATCCATTCAACCTCCGGAACGACAGGAAAGCGTGTCGTTGCCTTCTATACGCAGCATGACGTCGACCTGTGGGAGGAGTGCTGCGCGCGCGCAATCACAGCTGCAGGCGGAACCGATGAGGATGTCTGCCAG
>CAMIVF010000034.1 GCA_946401715.1 uncultured Clostridia bacterium
TTTAAATATGCCCGAAGTGGGGGAGTGAACATTGCCTAACCTTTTTACTGTCAGCGGATATAAAATATATTTTTGGTCTAATGAGAATAATGAGCCAATCCATGTCCATGTGTCCAAGGGAAAACCATCCGCTAATGCTACCAAGATATGGTTGACCAGGAAAGGTGGATGTATACTTGTCAGCAATGGCAGTGGTATTCCGGCTCGGGAGCTATCTGAATTGATGGAGTTTATTTCAGCTCAGTTTTTCTTGATCTGTGATGCCTGGAGGAAATTCTTTGTGACAGATGAAATCAAGTTCTACTGCTGATATCAGATGGAGTTGTGATGGTTTCCCGAGAAATGGAAGTATAAACCAGTTTCTATGGTAGTGGAATTTAGGATTTCATTTTTGGCGAATTATACGATTCATAATATTTCTTAACAATGATAGCAAGATACGTTATAATACGGAAACCATGACAGGCAGCCATATACTCCTGAAAAAAACTTCAGCGTACAGGAGCTGGAGGATGAAATAAACGATCATGGAATCAGAATCCTGCGTGATGAAAAGGTGCTGGTTAACGGTGAACTGACACTTGCAGGCCGTGATGATGCGGCATGGGGCAACACTTCAAACAGAATGCACACAGATGAATTACTGTCGGGAGCGGATCTGGAGTCATTTATCATCGTTGCAGATCATCAGCCCATAGAATATGATGAATGCTCAGCTAACGGCGCAGATCTGGAATTGTCCGGGCATACACACGCAGGGCAGATTTGGCCTGTTGGACCGCTGACGGAATTGGGCGGGGACTTGAACTATGGACTGTACCATAAAGAAGGGATTGATGTGATTGTTTCATCAGGCATTGCGGGCTGGGGTTATCCAATACGCACAGGAAAGCACTGCGAATATGTTGTGGTACATATCATTCCCGAGCAAAACTGAGTAAATGGACTGTGCCTTTGGACGAAAATAGTGAAACAGTACTCCCGCCCAGGATGGCCACGCATTGATTTGATGTGCTGTCTTTTTTCTTTGCTATCAGCCAAGAGCCAATGATTAGATGTTTATTCTTTGGGAGCCTACGGGCTCTTTTTTTCGCGCCGAAAAATGTAGATGTTGTCTTTTAAGTTTGTTTTAACTTTGGGATGTAGGGTATCTCCATACAAACGATAGAAAAGTGATGAGGAGGTACGTCACATGACAATAGAGAAGCAGAAAACCCATGAGGGTCAGGATGAGGCCATGCAGACATTGCAAAGAGTACTGGAGGAGAACCATCATCTGCATCACCTGCAGTATTTCCTTGATTTGTGTTTTCGCTGGCACAGCAAGGATATTCTCCTCAAAGGACCTGAAGGAAAAGATGGGATACATTGGGAGCAATTTTTGGAGAATCCCGGGCAAGATACAGGAAAGAGGGATTTTGGAAACGATCGGAATTGTCCGCACCATGAAAATATATATGTTTTCCGCAGGGGAGTTATCCGAAAAGGATTACACCACCGGATTCATTGAGGCCTTGAACGCTCTGGAGGAGGGCAATTCAACAAAGGATAGAAGGATTGGAACTGCGATCCGAAGCTGCCTTCGGCGAGGGATCATTACCCTTCAGGATTATACAGATGCCGGGAAATGGAACGAAGAAATGAAACTTGCAGAGCAGATGGGATTTGTGAGGAGAATTACGGAGGACCGCTGCCTGATCATGCAGGACGTAAAGCCGTGCTTTGATCTCCTGGATTCCGGGCAGAAACGAAGAGCACGGAGGCTATTTGATTCCTTTGGGGAAGACGCCTTTTCGCTGGAGATGGTAGTTGCCACCATGGATTATAGCTCTTCTACAGCGAGCGCCTATCTGCATCAGTTCACGCTATTACGCATTCTTGAATGCAGGAAGAAAATGTATCAGTTCTTGGTGAACCCGAAGGAGCATCCGGAAGTCTTTGAGGATGTAGCATAAAAATGAAAGGAAAGAAAAAACATGACCAGTTTTCAAGGATATGAAGTTGTACCAGCCGAGGGAATGGCGCGGCATAGCCGAAGCATAATCAGAATCACAGTATCAGCAAAGAAGGTGTGCCTTTCCGAACCATTGATCCGGGGAATGAACAATCCTTCACACATCGTATTCTACCGGGGAGTCGATGAAAATGAAGGGAAGATCATTATTGCTGCAGCACCAGATGAGGACGATCCGGAGCGGATATCAATTTCTGGCGACAGGAAGAAGGTCTTCTTCTACAACAACGATTTTGTTTCCATGTGCGGGAGGATCCTGATGAAATATACCGGAGAAACATTCAAACGGGGGGCATTTTTCAGCATCATAGGAGAGCGGTTGGAAGAGGAAGATGCGTTTGTCTTTGACTTCAGTCAGGCGGTGGAACACCTTGTGAAGAGTCCAGGATATAACGGAAGAATGAAGAAAGTGGCGCATCCTGCTTTCAACGTGCCGAGGGGATATACAGGGATGATGTAAAAAAAACACACCTGCCTGATGGTTTCTCGTCAGGCAGATCAGCGCAAAAGGAGAGTATATGAAAGATTATGAGCAGATCGTGGTTCCGAACGAAGGGAACCTGACGATTGATATGATATGCCTGACTGTTTCAGAAAGCCGAGTGGGGATGTTTCCGGCTGTGCTCGAAGCGTTGGACAAGCCGGATCACATTTTGATTCATAGAGGGGTGAGGAAAAACGCAGGGAAACTGATTGTTGAGGGCACAGACGAATACTGTTACGGGGCTATATTGATAAATTATGAAAGGAAGAAGATCAGCTTTTTCAATAAGACCTTTATAGAACTCTGCAAGGAGATGGTGCGGCAGTATGGAAAGGGAGAGTTCAAACCAGGCATCGCGTGGTTTCTGGGGGGAAGCGGATATCGCTCTCAGGGACACCTTTACCGGAGCTGAAACCGATGCCATGTATCTGGCGGATGTGAATCTGGACGGCGGGTATCATGAGAAGGATCATGTAGGCGCAGGCTACAAGCTGTATTGTCTGACCACAAACAACTCTTTCTCCTGCGGGAACCTGGTGCCTGCAGCCTGCCAGAGTTCAGGAAAGGTTACTCTGATCGGACAGACCACAGGCGGCGGCGCCTGCGCGGTACTGCCCTGCACGACTGCAGCCGGAACCGTATTCCAGATCTCCGGAAACCGTCAGATCTCCATCATCAAAAACGGATCATTCTATAACACAGACGCAGGGATTGAACCCGCCTTTTTCCTGGACAAGCCGGAATCATTCTATGACCGGCCGGCGTTTGTGGAATATCTGCATGAGCTGAAATGATGGAGAGGGCTCCGGCTGTCAGGACACATATGGGACAGTGCTCTGCCGCGGAACCAGTCTGCCGCCCATCAAAAGCTTACAGTCACGAAGATCTTCGCTGTGCAGGACATAATCCATGATTCTGACTGCCATTCGTCCCAGCCGGTCTGTGGATACATGCATTGTCGACAAGCCGTTCATTGCGGAGAAACTGATATCATCAAACCCGATTATGGAAATATTCTCCGGAACCCGGATACCAGACTCGGAAAAAGCACGCATGGCACCCAGCGCTATGGTATCGTTATCGGCAAAAACACAGGGCGGGAGAGTACGGCCGTTCTTCAGAAAGTTTGACATATCTGTGTATGCACCCATTGGAGAAGGGTCCAGTTCAAACACGTCATTATTGCCGCATTCCATAGAGAGCGATCGGACCTCCTCAAAAAACGCCTCGCTTCGGTCGTCAAAGTTCTGGATGTGCATGCTGCTTTTCAGGTAGCCGATTCTTCTATAGCCAAGTGAAAAAGCATGCCGGATGGCGATATGTACCATCTCATGATTGTTCATTGTGATGGAAACACATGGGTGATCAGGCATGCGGTTGTCCAGCACTACATAGGGAAGAGGGATGCGTTCCAGAACAGGGTATTCATCGGCTCCGAGTTCTGTTCCGAGAACAAATACTCCGTCCAGCTGCGAAAAATCAGCCTGCTGGATATAATCTGCCAGGTTTTCCCTGCAGACTTCAATCCGGAGCGTATATTGAAGGGATCTGCACTCTGCCTCGATTGCATCCAGGATGGAAGCTACAAAACCGGTATTCTTTTCCACCACAAGCCCGTTTCTCATATATTTCAAAAACAAGAGCTGCCGGGCGGCGGCCACGCCGGCTTTCGGAACTCCGTACTGATACTTCTGCAGCAGTGCCTGGATCTCCTGCCGCTTTGCGTCGCTGACGCCAGGCTTATTGTTTAGTACCAGTGAAACTGAGGCTGGTGAGACATGTGCGATCGCAGCAATCTCTCTTAATGTCATGATCCTTACTCCTGTCAATGATTTATAGGATAATCATCTCTGCTGCCATGAGGAAGAACCAGATACTCAGGCAGAACCGAAGAAGCCTCCGGTTCCTCACTCCGTCAAAACAGACAATCCCCAACTGTATTATGAAAAGAATAGCACACTCGAATTTACTTAACAAGCGCTAAAATTGTTAAGTACAATCGAAGTGGCAAAATTGAAAAGGTCTGGACAAATATTTTGTTTAAAACTGTGCATAATAACTGAAATCTATCAGATTTGATTTCGGCTATTGACAGTCTGCCTGTAAAATGGTACGCTTCGAACGTAACCAATTACTTTTCAGAACTTAATTTTTATAGTAATAATACTAAACTATTTAAGGAGGGTCTCATGAAAAAGGCACTGGTTTTAGGAACTGTAACAATGGCTGCTGCTATGGTGATGTCCACTTTCGCGTTTGCGGATGACTACAAGATTGCGGTTGTTCCGAAGATGACCAATATTGGCTGGTTCCAGAGAATGGAAGAGGGCGTGAACGAATACAACGAAGAGAATGGCACGGACTATGTGTATCGTGGCTCTGCGGAAGGCGCTGACCAGGCGGGCATCGTCGAGCAGATGCTGGCGGAAGACTGGGATGCAATCTGTGTTGTTCCTTTTGACTCCGAATCCCTTGCGCCGGTTCTTGAGAAAGCACGTGATCAGGGTATCGTCGTGATCACCCACGAAGCGGCCTCTATGGATCCGAAGTATTTTGATTATGACATCGAAGCATTTGTGAATGCGGACTATGGCACCCATTTCGCGGAAGCGATTTCTGATTTCACAGGCGGCGAAGGAAAGTACATCCAGTTTGTCGGCAGCCTGAACAGCGTTTCCCACAATGAGTGGTGCGATGCGGCGGACGCTTATTTCGAGGAGAACACAAAGATGGAGAAGATCGGCCGCTATGAGACCGGTGACGACACCACATCCTCCTACAACCAGACCAAGGAACTCCTTCAGGCAAACCCGGACATTGCCGCAATCGAAGGTTCTGCTTCTACTGATATTGTTGGTGCCGCTCAGGCGGTTGATGAGCTCGGCCTGTCTGGAAAGATCGCTGTGATTGGAACGTCTCTGACATCTATCGCCGGCGATTATGTTAACAAGGACGTCATCCAGACCTTCTCCGTATGGGATCCGGCAAAGGCAGGTCAGGCGATGATCGAGCTTGCGAAGTATGTCCTGGACAATGACGGAGCTGCTCCGGAAGAGCTTCCGGTCGATGGCTACGACACTCTGACCGCGGATAACACGGTTCTGTACGGCAACGCACGTGTTGATGTCACTAAGGAGAACATGGCAGATTACGACTTCTGATGACTCAGGGTATGAAGCCTAAGACAGCAGATTAGTATGCAGCATCCCCACGCAGCCAGTGATGTGCTGCGTGGGGATGTTTGGCAGAGGGGTAAAAGAATGGCAGATGAAGTATTCCTGAAACTGGTAGGAATTAAAAAATCCTTTGGTGGCGTACATGCTCTTCAGGGAGTCGATCTTGAGATCCGCAAAGGTGAGATTCACTGTCTGGCGGGCGAGAACGGTTGTGGCAAGTCTACGCTCATCAAGGCGATTTCCGGCGTTCATATACCTGACGAAGGCAGTATACGGATTGACGGCGAAGAGATGAAAAATATGAAACCAATGGATGCCATTAACCGCGGTATCCAGGTGATCTATCAGGACTTTGCTGTTTTTCCGAACCTGACCGTGGCGGAAAATATTGCGCTGAACGGGGAACTGAAGGATGGCGTGAAGCGCGTCAGCTGGCGGCAGATCCATAAGGTGGCAGCTGAGGCGATGGCTCGTGTTGGCGTTAAGATCGACCCGGATATTCGTCTGGAACGCCTGTCCGTGGCAAACAAGCAGCTGGTCGCGATCTGCAGGGCAATCATGAACGATGCGCGCCTGCTGATTCTGGATGAGCCGACCACGGCGCTGACAGCCCGCGAGGTGGAAAGCCTGTGGGATATCATACGTTCCCTGAAGGAGAAGGGGATTGCGATAATGATCGTAAACCACAAGCTGGACGAGATCTATCAGATAGCGGACCGGCTTACAATTCTCAGAAACGGTTCGAACATTTCTACAGGAGCGATTTCTGAGTATGATCAGGAACGGTTCACGAAGGATATGACAGGCCGTGATATCGTTCAGCAGAAGTACCAGCCTGCTGAAAATAAGGAAGAGGTGCTGAAGGTCGAAAACCTGACCCGTCAGGGCAGCTTTGAAAATGTTTCCTTTACCCTTTACAAAGGAGATGTGCTCGGGATCACAGGACTTTTGGGAAGCGGCCGCGGAGAGATCGGGGAAGCGCTGTTTGGGCTGGCGCCTGCGCAGAGCGGGAAGATCTGGCTGAACGGCAAAGAGATATCGATACAGAGCGTAAGCGATGCAATCCGTAACGAGATTGGATATGTTCCGGAGGACCGGCTGACCCAGGGCCTCTTTATGGATCGCTCCATCCGGGATAATACCATTGCTGCATCGATACGTTCTTACCTTAAGAGGGGCAAACTGGATGAGCGCGAGATGGAAGAAGCTACTGAAAGATGGATCCGCGAGATCGATATCAAGGCTCCTTCCACACGGCCCCCGGTGCGGACGCTGTCAGGCGGCAATGCACAGAAGGTCGTTATTGCGAAGTGGCTGAATACCGATCCGAAGCTGTTCATCCTGGACGGACCAACGGTTGGAGTCGACATTGGCGCGAAGGCGGAGATACACAGCATTCTTCATGACCTTGCGTCAAGAGGAATCGGAATCATTGTCATCTCGGATGATCTTCCGGAGCTGGTACAGAACTGTAACCGGATCCTCGTTATGAAAGATGGCAGGCCATCCGGGATCCTTGACAACTCGATCGATGAAGTATCCCTTGGCAAGATGCTGATCGGCGCATGAGAAAGGAGGAGACATCAGACTATGAATAATGAGAGAAGAGTTTCCCTTGCACTGACCAGTACGCCGATGATCCTGATCTATGTTATGGTGGTGTTCTGCGTGATCGCGGCAATCCGCCAGCCGGCGTTTCTGAGTCCGGCGACCCTGATCAATCTATGTCGTGCAGGGATCTTTACCATGTGCTTTGCCATCTGCGAGATGGTTGTAATCATATCAGGCGGTATCGATGTGTCCTTTCCCGCTATCGGCTGTGTTGCCATGTATGTACCAATGTACATGTATAACAACGGTATGGGAGTGGACAGTGTATTCTTTTTCTTTGGCGTCGCGATTCTGATCGGCCTTGCTTTCGGGATTCTGAATGGCGTTCTTGTAGCCATTCTGAAGCTTCCACCCCTGATTGCGACACTGGCTACCAGTTCGGTCGCTTCCGGCGGACTGATCATGCTGCTCGGGACGAGGGAGTTCACCACACTGCCTCCGTCACTGGACTGGCTCTATTCCATTAACCTTCTGACCTATACGGATCCGGCCACAGGGTTCAAGTATCCGCTGACGATCCTTTTCCTGGTTCCCGTCATCCTGTGCATCGTTGTAGCTCTGGTCTTGAGATACACCATGCTGGGACGCGGACTGTATGCGATCGGCGGTGATAAGAATGCAGCCCGGGTTGCCGGCTTCAATGTGAAAAAGCTTCAGTTTACCGCATATATTTTCTGTTCGGTGATGGCCAGCGCTACTGCAATGATGTATACGACCCTGATGCATTCCAGCACTACCACAGCGCTGATGGGCGAGGAGATGATCATCATAGCGGCCTGTGTCGTCGGCGGCTGCAGGCTGACGGGCGGACATGGCAGTGTCGGGGGAACGATCCTTGGCGTGCTGCTGATCACATTAGTACAGAACAACCTGAACATGCTCGGAGTGCCGACTAGCTGGCAGATCTTTGCGGTAGGCCTGGTTCTCCTGCTTGGAGCCGTACTTTCCTCCATTCAGGCAAAACGTATCGAAAAACTTGGGAAGATCTGAGAGGGAGGACATCATGAATAATAAAGAAAAGGCAGTCGGCAGACGGATGCCGGATACACATATCATGACGATCCTTGGCTTGATGGTTCTTGTGATAATCATGATGCTGATTTTTCAGCCGGGGAATTATTTTACGCTGATGAATCTACGTTCGATGATATACCAGTTTCCCGAGTACGGCATTCTGTCCCTTGGAATGATGGCATGCATGATCGCCGGGGGAATTGATCTTTCCCTTGTCGGCATCATGAACTTTACCGGCGTTCTTGCAGCCCTTATCGTGAAGAACATGGTCACCGAAGAAGGCGGCATGGCTGCGCCGGCGATTATTCTGGCAGTGATCGTCGCACTGGCAGTCGGCGGTCTGTGCGGCGCATTTAACGGCTTCATTATCGGATACTTCAACATTCCGGCCATGCTTGTTACGCTCTGTGGACTGCAGCTATACAAAGGTCTCGCCTACGGGATTACCGGCGGCCCGGCGATCAACGGAATGTGTGATCCGTTCAAGGAAATCGCAAACGGAAGCATCGCAGGAATCCCGTATGCGTTGTTCATTTTTATTGTTGTCGTGCTGATCGTATCCTTCGTCATGAAAAGTACGGTCTTCGGAAATGAGATCTATTTTCTCGGAAGCAATGCACAGGCGGCAAAGTACAGTGGAATCAATACGCTGAAGGTAACCGTGATGACGCACATGTTCAGCGGTATCCTGGGCGGATGCTCCGGAATCCTGATTACCAGTCATCTGAATTCGGCCAAGAGTTCAAACGGGGAAACCTATACGCTGCTTTCGCTGCTGATTGTTGTTCTGGGCGGCGTTCATCCGGATGGAGGAAAAGGCAGAGTCATGGGAGTCGTTCTTGCAACGATCCTTCTGCAGATGATCGCGAACGCCCTCGGGCTGATGCATATCGATGACAATACAAAGACCTTTATCAATGGCTGCATGCTGGTAGCGGCTTTGCTGCTCGATGTGTATCTGGATAAGCGTGCGGCGAAGCGTGCATGACCTGGCATGATCAGGCGTGAGGTTACGGTATTCTCATCCTGATGAGCGACTAAGGGTTTCACCCCTTAGACGCTCACATACAGAGGAGAACGATGTAAGTCAGATATAAAACGTTTATAGAGGAGAGAGACTATGAAGAAGATAATGAATGCGCCGGAGGCGTACACAGATGACATGCTGAAGGGAATCTACGCAGCCCATGACGGCATGGTGAAGTACGTAAATGACGACCTTCGCTGTTACTGCACTGCACACAAGAAGGAAGGGAAGGTCGCGATCATCACAGGTGGCGGAACCGGACATCTCCCGCTTTTTCTGGGATATGTGGGCGATGGCCTGCTTGACGGATGCGGAGTCGGCGGCGTGTTCCAGAGCCCGTCATCCGAACAGATCTACAATGTCGCGAAAGAGGTGGAAGCAGGTGCTGGCGTCCTGTTTCTGTATGGAAATTACACCGGTGATATCATGAATTTCGACATGGCGGCAGAGATGCTTGACATGATGGACGGAATTGAAACGAGGAGCATCGTAGGTGCAGACGACGTTCTGTCCAACGCTAATGTGGAGACAAGACGCGGCGTCGCCGGAATCTTTTTCATGTACAAGTGCGCGGGAGCAAAGGCGGCGCAGATGGGAACACTGGACGAGGTTCTTGCAGCAGCGCAGAAGGCAAAGGACAACACCCGTACGGTAGGCTTTGCACTGACTCCGTGTATCATTCCGGAAGTTGGTCATTCCAATTTCACGCTGGAAGAGAATGAGATGGCGTTCGGCATGGGGATCCATGGAGAACCCGGCGTCTGGAACGGACCGGTCAAAACAGCCCGGGAGCTGGCAGAGGAGTCCGTAAAGGAGATCCTGGAAGACATGCCTCTTGATCATGGCGAGGAAGTATGCCTGCTGATCAATGGACTGGGTGCCACAAGTCAGGAGGAGCTTTATATTCTTTCAGGGAGTGTCACACAGCTCCTGAAGGAAAAAGGGATCCGTGTATATCGTACTTTTGTAGGGGAATACGCTACCAGTATGGAGATGGCCGGCGCATCCATCTCGGTCTGCAGGGTTGCGGATGATGAGATGAAGGAATGGATTAATATGCCAGTACATACGCCGTTCTATACGCAGGTATGACAGCATGGTTCGGCGGCGGTTCAGTCTGCCGCCGGACAGAAGATGAGCTGTTGAGCTGTATGTATAACGCCTCAGTGGGGGCGGCCCCGCCTCTAAAGGCGGTGGGTAACAGACTTGAACCTCTGAGAACAAGAAGGAACGGAATATTGTCACGTCAGAAAGTGTTGGGGCCGTGGGATAACAGCATACGCGTCAGACTGGCACAGATAAAGGAGGAGAGGATGGAGAAGTATAACTCGCAGAATCTGGACGCTTTATTTGAGGGGGTCGCGCAGATCTTTGCAGAGAAAAAAGAAGAACTGTGCGAAATGGATGCCCGCATGGGAGACGGTGATCTTGGATTAACCATGGAAAAGGGCTATGGCGCCCTTCCGGGAATCCTGAGGGAGAACGCAGTTGATGGTGATGTTGGCATGAGCCTGATGAAAGCCGGAATGAAGATGGCTTCTGTGGTGCCGTCCACCATGGGAACCCTGATGAGCAGTGGGATCATGGAAGGCGGGAAGGCTTTGAAAGGGCAGGCAGAACTGGGGGCATCCCAGATGTCAGCCTACCTGAGCGCATTTTCTCAGGGACTTCAGAAGCGTGGAAAGTGCCAGCCTGGCGACCGGACAATTCTGGATGCGATAGATCCGGCAGCAAAGAGGGCAGCTGCTGTCTGCGATATGGGAGCTGATCTGCCGCAGGTGATTAATGCAGCCTGGGAGGGCGCAAAGGAGGGCGTGGAAGCAACGAAAGATATGGTTCCGAAGTTTGGAAAAGCAGCTGTTCATGCGGCGAAGGCTGCAGGAGTTCCGGATCAGGGGGCAGTCGCAGGTCTGTACATGATCGAAGGTCTGAAGCGGAGTATTGACAGTTAAGGGATGAAAGGTAAAACTGTTTCCTGGCAGAGAACAGATGAGAGTTTTCAACCTTGATCAGTTGAAGCATGTTTTCAGGTCATATGTAATAATACTTTGCTGCAAAAGAGGCGGAAAGTATGGTTTTCATCGTAAAACCAGGCTTTTCGCCTTTTTTATTATACACCTCAGCGGAGGGGCTAAAACAGGCTCCAAAGTGTGTACAACTGAGTACAGCATAATATATAATAGCAGCAGAAAATATATGTTTAAGATGGTTATAAAATGGCTGCTGGAGCGTTACGGAAAAGAAGAAGCCGTCAGGATATGGAGGAAGACCAGGAAAACATATAATTCCTGGCTCTTCGATCTGAACCGGAATGGAAACATGTGGCTGATTGACAGGATTTTCCAGAAGGTGGGAGAGCGCGACAGGAAGGATGCAAAGAAATACCCGGCAGGGTTTCTTAATGTGAATGAACCTTACGACAGGGAGCATCATGCCGCGCGGTACCATTTTACACAGTGTCCGAATGCGGAGTTCGCGAAGAAGCATGATCTGCTCCACGTCCTGCCGCTTTTATGCAACTGCGATTTCTTTGGGATAGAAGAGCTCCATGGTCAGCTGATCCGCCGCGGCACATGCGGCAACAGCAAGATGTGTGATTATCTTGTTGTGGGTGATAAGAATCCGATCGTAGCTGAGTATGAGACAGTTACAGATGAAGGAGGATTCCTGGTCAGCAGGAAGAAATCCATATGAGAGCGCAGCAGTGTAAAAAGAAGAACCCCCGGTCAGGAGAAACTCCTGCCGGGGTATTGAGGTATTAAGTGGTTCTTCCATAAAAGCCTTTTCGGCTTTATTATCGGAGGGAGTGCCGGCCAGCTTCCTGGCCGGCAAAAGTGATTATGAAAAGATTATATCTGCTTTTCATGATTAATGATAGCGGAAAAATATGTCAGAAGTATGTCCGGGATCACATCAGAGTATTGATTAAAGAGTCAGTTAATCCGGGTAATGACGTCAGCATCAGGAAAGGATGTACTACAGGAAAGAGGGAATCAGGCATTTGGACAGGATGATGGGTTTTTACCTTTTCTTGATTAACATAGTCACGTTTTGGGCGTTTGCCTCTGATAAGAGAAGGGCAGCCAGGCGCAGATGGAGAATCCCTGAGAAGCGCCCCTTACGAATGATATCAATGTTTCGTACGCAATATGAGTTTTTTCATCGTCACGGATGAGAGGGTGAATGAGGTGTTCTCTGAATTTGACCAGTCTGAGGATATTGAAAAGGTAGAGAAGAACTGAAATACCGGATATGACCTGAGGGGAGGAACGGAAGAGTGATTACAGTTTTAGCATATGGCGATTCAAACACATATGGTTATAACCCAAGGACAGGTCTTCGATATCCCGAAGATATCCGTTGGACAGGTCTGCTATCGTCTCATCTTGGAAACGGATACCGTGTAATTGAGGAAGGCTGTAACGGAAGAACAACAATTTATGACGATCCAATTGACGGATGGAAGAACGGTCTGAATTACCTCAAGCCGTGTCTGCACAGCCATAAGCCGGTTGATATTGTGGTTATGATGCTCGGGACGAATGACCTGAAGAGCGTGTTCGGTCTTTCAGCGCAGCAGATCGCAGAGGGAGCCGGCGTGCTGGTCAATACGATTCAGACATTTACACTTGAGAAGTATGGGTGTCAGCCAAAGATTGTGCTCATCTCGCCGCCAGAGATCGGATCCGGTATCTGTTCATCTCCTTTTTATGGTAGTTTTATGGAAGATGCGATAGACAGGTCGAGACAGTTCCCGCGTTATTACAGAGAAGTTGCCAAAAGGTATGGGTGTGTTTACCTTAACGCTGCAGAATGGATCGAACCATCGAAGGTGGACAGCCTTCATCTGGATCCGGAAGCACACAGGATATTGGCGGAAAGATTGTCAGAAGTGATTAAGGGTATGTATTAAAAACAATCCCCGACAAGCCTTAATTGACCTGCCGGGATAACATGTTTCACATCAGCGGCTGTACTGCGTAAAACGCATGATACAGCGTAATGCTTTGGAGAGGGTGCCGGTCAGTTTTTACCGGCGAAGAGTATGGTCGGCTTTTTTGGTGCTTTTATAATAGCACTGCTTTGTGTCAGAAGTATGAAGACCTTTATTCTGGTTACAGGATCGGCGAGGGGAACAGAGCTGCAGGGAAACAGAACTGAACACAGGAAGGGAACAATGGGAAGAATAAGGAACGTTGCAGTTGTCGGCATGGGTGCGCTGGGGCTTTTGTTCGGACAGAGAATCCGGGAAAACCTTGGCGATGAGCACCTGCTGTTTCTAATGGACGAGGCCAGGAAGAAACGGCACAGCCTGGACGAATACCGGATCAATGGAAAAGCGGTATCCTTTCGAATGGCTTCTCCTGGCGAGATGAAAGGATCTTTTGATCTGGTTATTGTGGCGACAAAGTACA
>CAMIVF010000035.1 GCA_946401715.1 uncultured Clostridia bacterium
GCCGGGCACCATGAGCAGGAGCGTCGACGGGATCCACTGCTTACGAAGGCTCGGCGTCAGGGGCTTGATCAGCCTATCCGCCTACTATATAATAGGAGAAAAGTACAGGAGGAGCTGTGACATGATTTCGACAAAAGGACGATATGCCATCCGGGTTATGATAGACCTGGCAGAACATGACAGCGGCAGCTATATCCCCCTAAAGGATATTGCCGCCAGGCAGGGCATTTCCAAAAAATACCTGGAGATCATCGTAAAGGACATGGTTGCAGGGAAACTGCTGGTCGGTGCCAGCGGCAAGGGCGGCGGTTACAAGCTGCTCCGGAAGCCGGAAGAATATACCATCGGCGAGATCATCGAGCTGATGGAAGGATCTTTGGCCTCCGTCGCGTGTCTGGCTGACGACGCGCAGGTCTGCCCCAGAGCGTCATCGTGCGAGACGCTTCCGCTCTGGGAGGAATATGACAGGCTGACGCACGACTTCTTCTATGGCAGGCGCCTCAGCGACCTGCTCCACGAAAACCAGGCTCAGGCAGGAGATTCCCCGTCTGCATCATAACGGACATGATCCCCCCTGCTTTGCACCACCTGGTACCCGGTCCCGGATACCCGCGCCGTCATACAGCGGATGCATTCCGCCGCTTCGTCGCCGGTGCATATCTTATTGTCATACAGAAGATACTTCCCCCGGACACTGGTCGGGGAAAGATTCGGCATGATCACATTGGCGCCTGCCAGAAGGCCTTTCTCACGGCCTTTCGGATCCATGGTTCCCAGCGCGGTCGTAGCCGGAAGCAGGACTTCCGGAAGCATCAGGCGGATCACGGACAGCAGACGGAGCGTCAGCCGGACAGATCCGGGCTGACAATGGGCGTATTCTGTGTCATGATGCGGAATGAAGGGACCGATCCCCACCATTTCCGGCCGGAAGGACTGCAGAAATCTCAGATCCTGAACCAGGTGTTCTGTCTTCTGCCCCGGAGAGCCGACCATCATGCCGCAGCCCACCTGATAACCGATTTCATGCAGGTCTCTGAGACACTGCATTCTGTGTTCATATGACATGGCTGCCGGGTGCAGCAGACTGTAATGCTCCGGGCTGGCAGTCTCATGCCGCAGCAGATACCTGTCTGCACCTGCGTCAAACATTCTTTGATAGCTGTCTTTATTCCGCTCTCCGATCGAAAGCGTGAGCGCGATATCCGGATGTCTTTCCTTGATCCTTCGTATGATCCTGCTCATCCGTTCATCCGTATCATGCGGATCTTCTCCACCCTGCAGCACAATCGTCCTGAATCCGAGTTCATATCCCGCATCAGAACACGCAATGATCTCCTCTTCCGTCAGGCGGTATCTTTGTGCGTTCCGGTTGCCCGCACGGATTCCGCAGTATCTGCAGTTGTTCCTGCAGTAATTGGTATATTCGATCAGACCGCGCAGATAGACATCCTTGCCGTAGACGCGCTCACGCACCCTCCTGGCCTCCTGGGACAGGTACGCGTCAAATTCCGGATCCTCGCTAAGCAGGATGCCGGCAAGCTCTTCGTCTGTCAGGTTTTCTCCGTCTGCCAGCCGGTCCGCCAGCTTCAGGTAATCCTCTGTGCTCCGACTCATAGGTCATTTTCCCCCGTGTTAAAAGCAGCTTTTTATCAATTCCGCCCTGGCGGAATTGCGCCCGGCCGCGCGGCCGCTTTAGCGGCCTTCCACTGCGCGGTCGTGGCATCCGCCGGAGGCTTCAGGCTTCGTCGCGAGGATCCTCGCGACGAAGCTCTGAAAGCCGCTCCAGAAGGCGATTGCATCCACATTCTTTCAGAAGCCGCTCCGCCTTCCTGACCGCATCCGGCACAAACACGCCTTCCGGCCTGTGTGCGTCTGATCCCAGGACGACGCTGTTTCCTTCCCTTGCCGCGATCTCCCAGAAAAGTGGATTGGGATAATGCCTGTTTTTGATGATGCCGAGAAGATTCATCTCAAGCGGAATATCCCTTTCTTTGCAGAACCGGCAGACCCTGGTGATCTCCTCTTCATATACAGCATACGGTCCTGAAAAAAAGAGGAGGTCCGGATGCGCGAAGTACAGAAATCTTCCTGTCGCCAAAGCATCGATACACTGACTGCAGTACCTGTGAAGCCGGTCTTCGCTGCTGATTCTGTCTCCACAGTAGACCGGATCATCGTATTCATTTTCCAGAAAATGCTGTCCAAGCAGAAGATACTCAATCGGATACGGCTCCAGAAGGCGCAGGAAGCCTTCCCACATGGCGGGGAAGTATTCCGCCTCCAGTCCGAGCCGGATCTCGATCTGTCCTTTGTACTCCCGCTTCAGATCCAGGACTGTATCAACATAGTCTTCCAGCTGGGAAGGGAGCATCTTGTAGGTTGCGACATATCCCGCCGGATAGGGATAAGGTGCATGGTCGGCGAAGCCGAGCGTCTCAAGCCCTGCTTCGATCGCCTTCTCCACGTATTCCCGCTCCGTTCCGACCGCGTGATGGCAGCGCCAGGTATGGGTATGGTAATTCGCTCTCATCTCAGGACTCCGCCCACTTCCGGATGAAGACCGGCCAGACGGCAACGACAAAGATCCACAGGATGAAACGGGAGATCAGGTTCCCCAGGTGGCCGCCGAGAGCAGCTACAATTGTCGCCGGACCGAAGTATTCCTTCCAGGAAAATGTGATCATGAAACCAATGAATCCCAGAATCGGCAGGTTCTTCGCCCCAACCGGAACCTCATAGTGGATGTAATGCCGCTCAATATAGCTTCCGGCCAGAAGCCCGAGAAACATGCCGCAGGCCTTGAAGGAATCATTCATCATTTTGGACGGATCGACCAGAAGGACATCACCGGCATAATCCATCGGATATGGCTTCTTCGTGATATAGACCAGCGCGCAGATAACCGCCGCTACGCCGACTACAGACAGGATGTCCAGTATCCTGTCATTTCCGTCTATCTTCTTCTGCGCAGCGCCGACAATGGTGATAATGATGACTGCTTCCGTGAAGCCCACGATCACGTCCTGCGGCGTATGTACACCGAGAAAATTCCGGGAAAAACCTGTCAGCGCGATCATAATCCCGCACAAAACAGCCAGCCATGTCCTCTTCTTCCGCTGCCACACAAAAGTCGTTCCATAGGTGATGGTTCCGCTCGTCGTATGCCCGCTCGGGAAAGAATAGCCTGTCGCGGCAACCTTGGAATCTCCAGCCGGTTCAATCAGGTCGGAGCGGATCCACGGACGGTAGGCACAGACCGTCAGCTTGATGATTCCATTGACCAGCTCACCGAGGCCCAGCGTGCACAGATAACGGTAACCCCATTTTTTGCTCACACACCAGAAAATGATGAATGGCAAAAAGGGCATGATGTCCACCGCGAACTTCGAGACGCTGTTCAGAAATTCGTCAAATGCACCGCCTGTTGCGTTCCGGATGTTCTGTAAAAACAGTAAGTATTGAATATCCATAAATTGACCGACTCCTCCCTTTGTGAATGATCCTTTTTCCGATTCAGCAAGGACTGGCTGTTAAGAGAAACCTCCGTAAACAATCTTTTCCATGACTTCCGGGATCAGGCATGTTACCTTTCCATGATATTTTACATCGAGGTAATCCGCAAATCTTTCCGGATCCGCACTGTTATCCGCAAACATGTCCCAGTGTCCCGGGATCACCAGACGCGCGCCGGTTTCTCCTGCCAGATCCGCCGCCTCCTGCCACGTCATGTTGCCGATGCAGTTCCGGCGGTAGCGCTCTGCATCCCGCCCATTGATCGGCAGCAGCTGGATATCGATGCTTCCAAAAGCCTTGATCTTCGGAAGCATTCAGGTCGTTTACGCGGCCTCTGTCTCCTCTTATCCGGCAAGACCGAATGCCGCCATCGCTTTTGCGGCAGCGTCCTTAATCTCGTCCTTCGGGATCTCGGTTCCGCCAATCACCAGACTCCCGTCTTTCTCTTCAACACCATCCATGATCTTGGTGATCTTGTCAAAGTCATAGCTGCCGTCTTCACTCTTCATGGAATTGATGATACCGCCAAGTACGGCATTCTTGCTGCTGATCTGATCGAGAACCGCCGCACCCGAACCGCCTTCGGCGAAGAGACCGGCAAGCTTTTGCTTCATCGCTGCCGGATCCTTCACAAGGGCAGAAATCTTATTCATTTTATCTTCTGAGATCTTAATGCCCAGCGCACCGCTCACAGTACCGGCAATCGCTTTTAGCGTGTCTTCATCCGGAGAGGGCAAAAGTCCTGCCTCCTTCGCTTCAACTGTTGCAGGCACTCCGAGAAGGCCGTCAAGGAGATTCTTCATATCTTCCTCACTGTCTACATCGGCTGTCAGCGCATCCAGTAATCCGGGGGATTCAGACACCGCTGCTTCGCTTTCCGCCGCATCAGCAGCATACACGCTCATGCCTGCGCCGAATACCAGCATTACTGACAGAACAATTGCCGTCATTTTCTTTGTCATTGTATTACCTCCTTTGTTGTGGAATGATCGTTGTGTCTTTTTTATACCAGGCGCCCGACAACCTTTCCGTTCACCGCAGGCAAGCTTTCATGGAGGTCAGGCTTCTGGCGCTGTAATCCATTACATGATTTTGATTCCTTGTTTCTCAAAGAGCTCCTGGATCGCACGGTTCAAAGACCTCTGAACCGCAAAGTAATCCTCCTCATTACACTCGGCAATAATGGACAGGGTAACGGTCCCCTTTCCGATCGATACCACGCCCCGGTAGAAAGGACCGCTGACAATCTCCTGGATGGAATCGCCGATATGCGGCAGCTGTTCAGAGAGCATCTGCTCAACCTCGGCGAGCGGCTGTTCAACGGGGATGCTGACCTCAAGCGGATACCAGGAATTCATACGTGTCATATTGACGATATTTTTGATGTCCCGGTTGCTGATAATCTTGATGTTTCCGCCGCGCCCTTCCAGCTTCGTGGACCTGACGCCGATCTCCAGGACCTCTCCGCGGTAGCCGCCTACATCAATGATGTCTCCGACCTGGAACTCTCCTTCAAACACGATGGACAGCCCTGCGATGATATCCGTAATCAAATCCTTCGCGCCAAGGGAGATGGCAAAGGACAAAAGCCCGAGGGAAGCAAGAAGCGTCCCTGGTTCCAGTCCCAGATAGTACAGCGAATGATACACGAAGAAGATAATCCCGCCATAGTTCGCCAGATTGATCAGAAGCCGGCAGATGGTTTCCCCCTTGGTCCCCAGAGCATTGCTGACCAGCCGCAGGAGAAGCTTTATGAACGTGACGGCAACGACCATTTCAAGGAACAGGAACAGAATACTGGTGAACGCGAACAGATTCACTCCCTTTGTCCAGTGTCCCCGAATGATATAGACCAGCAACGATTCATCTGTCATGGATCCGGAAGACACCATCCTGGTCCCGACGATAGCAACGCAGATCATCAGAAGCAGCAGCGCAGTCAGACGCGCGATATGAAACGGCGTATGAATACCATGCTCTTCCATGTTCAGTCTCCAGCGCCTGGAAGGATCCAGTGAATACTTCCGCCGTCCGCTCCGCAGCAGAATCTCGTCCGTTTCCTCTTTCAGTTCCTGGCCGACTTCCGACCACACCGCAAAGTACTTTCCGTACCCGATGAGAAGGAACACTGCAAGAGCCGCCAGAAAAACAGCAGCCACAACGGCAGAGAACACAGGCTGTATCCAGACGCCATCGTAGATACTGGACTGCTCTGCCGCATAGTAGTAGAGAACCTCATCCTGTTCCTCGCATTCGACGTAGCTGGGTTTCCCGTCTATGGTGTAGAAGTCTCTCGTTCCACCGTGAAGCGCCTGTTCAGGAAGGCCAAGATCCAGCACATTATTCCCGACATAAGAAGGCTTGCTCGCATGCCGGATCAAATGGGTTTCCGGATCCACGGAAAATGCGGTGAACCCGCCTGCCGCAAGGGTTGCCATGACATCATCGATACTCTCTGCCGCACTGTCATAGATCTGCTCACCCGGTACGGCAAGCAGGAGTGCCCTGTAGTTTTCCCCTTTCTCAGGCTTGCCGTAACTGACGCCGATCATCACATGCTCTTCCCCTGTAGCTTCATCGGTTGCCAGATCATGTGTGATCACCTCAGTCCCTGTCAGCAACCTCCTGAAATCATAGGTGGCAGAATCCGGATCCGTCCCCAGGGAGAGTCCGACATACCTGGAATTGGACAGCGTCTCGTTACCCTCGCTGTCAAACAGCATGATGTAATCTGCTGAGATCAGATCACACAAAGCTGCCAGCATCTCATCTGTCTCATAATCGGGCTGATTTTCCAGCATCCGGGCAATCTGCTGTGCGTAGCCTTCATATGACTTCTTCCGGGTGGACTCTGTCACACTGGAAGCATATCTGTTTTCCTCGATTCTCTGCTGCATGGAAGCAAATGCGGTATCGGCCTGACGGCAGGTTGAGAACAGCCGTACAAGCGTAAACAGCATTCCTGAAGCAATCAGGATAATCACGCAGCCGATGAGAATAATCGATACGGACCTGCGGATAATGGCCTTAGAGTTCAGTTCAGTCTTCTGCCTGTCATTCAGAGAATGATCCCGTACCAGGCGCATAGTGGTGCAGTACCATACCAGGAAGAATACGCCGATAATGAAAAACACTGCCAGAACAATCCATGTCAGTTCACCCTGAATCCGAATGCTGTCTTCTATCGGAACCAGGCATGCAAGAACCAAAGTCTCACCCCACGACGTACTGTTATATTTCTGCAGATAAACCTCATAGACAGCATCGCCGATCGTCAGGGTCTGATACCTGTCAAGTCCTGCTTCAGGAGCACTCCCGGTTTCGGCTGTTTCCGTATCCGCTCTCTTTGTCAGGCTCGTATCCCCGGCTGCTTCCGAGTCCGCTCTCTTTGTCAGACCGGTATCCTCGCCGGCTCCCGCTTCCGTCATCTCAACCAGGCTTGCGTCTGCAGCCTGGATCATCTCCTGGGTAATGCCGTAGTCTTCGACCAGATAACCAATCGACGCGAGTGCTTCAGAAGAATAGAGCAGAAGATGCTCTCCTTCCTGCCCGGTCTCTTCCGGAAACATCAGAAGATTCACATGAAAGGCCTTTTCAATCCCGACCATGGCTTGATCAGAATTAAACAGCTCACGCTGTTCCTCCTCCATCTGGTTAAAGGGTTCCCACTCCACATAATAAAACGGACCATCAATCTGTGCATAAAAGACACTGCTCAGCACTCTGTCTTTTTCATCTCCCAGGCTGAACACCATATCTGCCACACCTGTCATCTGGTCCACATCGATCCGGATATCCTCCAACAGCTCGTCCGGGCAGTCGGCGGTTCCATTCTCAACCTTGATGATCGCGCCATCCTGATACATGCAGGGCTGAAAATCCGGTTCCGCCTCAAGCAGCGGGAAACATGCAGCCGCTTCCAGCAAGACTTTGTCTGTATGTCTTCTTTTGACATCCTGATAGACAGAATCCATCATGGAGAATACCTTCTCTGTAGACTTGCTCAGCGCTTTCATCTGGTAAACCCTGGAGTTCATACTGTTCACCACGCCCGACACTAAGTTGAACATGGTCAGACACCCTGCGTACAGAGCAGACAATACGATCAGGAGAATAAGCCCCCCGATCAGCTTTTGTCTGGGTTTCTTTTCCATTCCGGTTTTCCTTTCCAGTCCCTGTACCTTCTCCTGCCCCTTGCTTGCCATGGCAGCCTCCTCAGCCTGTCCTCATTCAATCGTCAGATGATCTTCCAGCACTTCCAGGTCGGTCCGGTCGTCAAGCCTGGCCTGCACCTTCTGCGCCATCTCAACCTGATCCGTGATCACTGCATCGATTCCGGAATCCAGGAAATGATACATCCCCTCCTCCGAGTTGACCGTCCATACAATGGCCTGCTTTCCTGCTCTATGTATCATGCTGATATTCGTATTCGTCGCCGTTTCTTCCTCCATAATCAGCAGATCGCAGGTCAGTTTGGAAACATCTCCGAGGCTGGCGAAGAACAGTGTGCCGGTCTCGAATTCAGGATAGGTGGTCTCCGCGTATTTGATTACATCATAGTTCAGCGAAATGAGTGCCGTATCCTCCACACAGTCATGTTCCCTGATGATCCGGACAGCGTCATCCACCATCTGCCTGTCAGCGGTCACGCCCTTCAGTTCGACAAACAGCTTGACCTTTCCTCTGGAGGCGTCCAGCAATTCTTCCAATGTCGGTACCAAAAGCTCCTTCCCGCTTCCGGTCGTGTCCTTGATCCTGAGCTCCCTGATCTGAGCCAGCGTCATGTCCTTCGGCGCCTTCGCCACACCGGTAAGCCGCTTGAAGTCATCGTCATGGTTGATGACGTAATGACCGTCTTTCGTCCGCTGGATATCGGTCTCACAGCCATAGCAGCCATGCGAAATTGCCTGCTCAATTCCTTCGACGGAATTCTCCGATGCCATCGTTCCTCCCGTACGGTGCGCAATAATCTTCACCGGCTCTTCCCGTACAAATAACTGATCAAAAAACAGACCAAGCAGAATCGCCGCCAGGAAAAACAGGACAAACATCAGAAGAATCAGTACAATCTTCCAGATATAGCGCGCTTTCTTCGGGCGCTCCGGCCAAAGCCTGCGTTCCCGTCCGGTGTATTCCAGATAATACCGGTTGAGGCGCAGCATAAAATAGGCGCCGCACAAAAGTACCACGACGGAGATCAGGTACTTCTCAACCAGCACGGCAAATACCGCCGCGCTCCGGTACGTCATAACCTGCACGTCCATATCCGTGAGCGAACCGGTCAACATCGCATTGCTGAAATCAACCGTATGATCCTTCGGCAGACTCTCACCGCAGCCGCCCAGAATCCAGCCCGGAATGCGGGAAAACAGGAATCTTGACACGAAAAGGATCACGAGCATCACAAGCATGGTCAGGATCAGTCCTTTCAGGAACGCCCACCTGTGCTCTTTCACGATGCGGTTGGAATACTTCCTCCCCTCCGACGGTGTCATCCCGTCCAGAAGAACCGCATGCAGGGTAAACGCAGACCGGAACACAAACCAGACCAGATACAGCATCAGTGCGATATAACCTGCAGCAAAAAACGGGTTTTTCAGCAGCACCTCCATTATGAAGTTCGGAATATAGAAGGTCTCCGAAAGGCTGATCGAAAAGCCTACCCCGCACAGGGGCGCCACGATCAGGATGAACAGGATAATCCCGATTCCAAAGGCATTCATAAACCGTTTCAGTGACCGGATTCCGCTGCCAATGCATCTTCTTACGCCCGCCCTGCGCCCGTTCAGGATATCATCTGTCAGGTAGATCTGGGACAGCAGCTCTATGACCACATACACAAACACAAGCAAAATCCCGAGGAAGAGGATCACCGGGAACCGCCAGCTTAAGACAACTGTCTTGATGTTCGCGGTCGTAAACACGTCCCCGCCGATTCCTGCAACCCAGTCAATCAGCTGAAGCAAAAGTGCGGCAGGAATTGCAAGAAGAAACCCCGCCAGAATCTGGTATGTCCACATCTCAGGCAATGCCTGAAAGGAAAGCCGCCTGAATGAAATCTCTTTTGGACCGGAAGATTCCTGTTTTGTATTCTGTCCCATCTCCATTCTCCTTCACCCCCGGTTTTTCGCACCGCTTTCTTTGGCAGAAGCCGGTGACAATTCACCCTCTCATTCTGATGCCTTCCCGTACATTCTGTAAAGAACATTATACCGTTCTTCCATCTCGTATAAAAGATCTTTCATGAAAATGATGTTGGGGTCAAAAATGAAATCCTGCATTGCAAAATCCTGCAGAAGAGGTGACAATCTGGAACCTGGCCTTGACGGAAGGCCTCATTCCATAACATAAATAACACAATAATACTACTACTGTATTATTACTATTTATATTGTATAATATATGTAAATTTGGGTTTGTACGCATTTCCATGTGATCAATCATGAAAACCCTGCATCATGCAGCCGGTCCGGCCGGCAAGGGAGATACGAAGGAAGTATGGCGAATATCCGAAAATTTCAAAAGCTGTTTCTTTATGCAGGAGTAGAGAAGGAGGAGTATTATAAGCTGCTCCCCCAGATCCGCGAAGAAAACCTGGTGCTGCTGAAAGTGTTTTCCGCGCTTGGTTCTGTGATGTTTTTCATTCTGCTCGTAGCGAGTATGCTTACGAACGATTTTGCCGCACAGAACAGTATGACATATCTGGCCTGCGGGATAGAGATGCTGATCCTTCTGATCTGTTCTCTTTATGTGCTTCCAAGGCACCCTGCGTGTGTAACACTGTTCGTCTATCTGTTCGAGATCACGCTCTATGTGTTTGGCATCCATATTTCGATGCTTCATACAGAAAAGCCGGCAGTGTCCGCAATCGCCTTTTTGCTTGTGAGTCCTTTGCTGTTCTGTGACCGCCCTGTCAGGCTGACTGTCATGATTACGGCTGTAGTTGCATTGTTCTGCGGAATCGTTGTCCGCCGCAAGTCGCCGGATGTCATACAGAGCGATGTATGGAATATGATCACCTTCGGTATTCTGGCAATCGCAACTACTGTATTCATCATGAGCATAAAGATCCGTGCGCTCTCTCAATCCAGACAGATTGCTTACATGAGCCAGACTGATCTGCTGACCGGAGCCAAGAACCGGAATTATTATGAGAACCAGCTGCAGAAATACCCCGGTTTGTGCAGTTCAAACCTGATCTGTGTTTACACTGATGTCAATGGTCTCCATGAGATGAACAACAAGTACGGACATCAGGCCGGAGACAAAATGCTGCAGGAGATTGCGGCAGCAATACAGCAGCATTTCGGACTGGAGCATACCTACCGCATCGGCGGTGACGAATTTGTTGCTTTCCGCATAGATGGACAGCCGGAGAAGCTGTTCCCCGAAATAGACCGGCTGAAACAGGATCTGACACGGAAAAACTATCACATATCAGTCGGCATCGCCATAGGTGAAAAGGCAAAAGGTGAACTGAATATGTATGAGATTGTCAGTGAAGCTGAAGCCAATATGTTCGCCGACAAACGGGCATTCTATCTCCAGGCTAAGAATGATCGAAGAAGCAGATAAAAACCGGCAAGGAGTACAGCAGAATGAGTATGCTGTTTGCAGAAACCTTGAAAAAACTGAGAGCGGAAAAAGAGCTTTCACAGCGTGATCTTGCTGATCAGTTATATGTCACACGCCCTGCCGTTGCCCGCTGGGAAAACGGCACCCGACTGCCTGACATCGAGATGATTTCCCGCCTGGCGAAGTGTCTTGGCGTGGATGCAGGCACGCTGCTCTCCCTTGCGGCTGAAAGCGGCGAGACGCCCAACGTCATCATGGTGGATGACAGGAAAATCTGCCTCACCGGAGGGCTTCCTGTTCTGGAGGCTATGATGCCGAAAGCCTCGGTCAGGGGATTCACCCGGCCGTCGGAAGCCATTGAATACGCGAAGGCAAACAAGGTCGCACTGGCTTTTCTGGACATTGAGATGGGGAAAATGACGGGACTTGAGCTCTGCCGTACGCTGCTTGAAATCAACCCACGCACCAATGTGGTGTATCTCACCGCTTACAGCGATTATGCCATTGATGCCTGGAGCACCGGGGCCAGCGGATTCATGCTCAAGCCGATCACAAAAGAAGGTGTCCTGCTTCAGCTCAAAAACCTGCGCTACCCGTTCCCTGCAGGGGGTACCGCCATATGAGCGAGCTGGCCTCCCAGATCTATTTTTTCCTGGTCGGCGCCGCCGTGATGCTGGCACTGCTGGGGCTTGGAGCCGCTGTCATCATGCCCGCTGCCGACCGGTGGAGCAAGCAATTCTTCATCACCTTTTTCGGCATCCTCGTTATATACACTGGTTTTGGCGTGGGTGAAGCATTCATCATGAATCGTCCTGACATGAGATCCGCGCTGCTGTTCATCGACTTTTTTGAGTCGCTGCTCTCCTCTTTTCTCCTCCTGCTGATGACGGCTTTTCTGCTCCACTGCTGCGGAGAAAAATGGCAGCGCAGTCCGCTTTTTGGCGCTGTGGCTGCTCTGTGGGCCATATACATCGTGATCATCAGCATCACCCCGTTCACGACCTGTTTCTATTCCTACACACCGGAGAATGAATTCTACCGCGGTCCTTTCTATTTCCTGCTGGTGCTTCTGATCGAAGCGATGAATCTTCTGAGCCTGGCCGGTGTGTTCCGCCGGCGGAGCAAACTGTCCTTGCGGTATTACTGCTCCTTCCTCATCGTCTTTCTCCCATTGACTGTCATTGGGTTTATCCACTTTTTCGTATCTGTCTTCTTTTTCCTTGCCATCTGTATCGTCCTCTTCGCGCTGGCCATGTATGTTCTGATCCTGTCGGATCAGATCGATCAGACGGTGCGCCAGCAGAGGGAAATCGCTCACCAGCATGCCAGTATCATGGTGCTGCAGATGCGGCCCCACTTCATCTACAATACCATGATGAGCATCTACTACCTCTGCAAGCAGGACGCCGATCTCGCGCAGCGGGTCACTCTGGATTTCACCACCTACCTGCGAAAAAACTTCACTGCTCTTGCCAGCGAAGAACTCATCCCGTTTTCCGATGAACTGGAGCACACACGCGCTTATCTCGCCGTGGAACAGGCTCAGTTTGAAGACAGCCTTTTCGTCGACTATGACACGCCGCATACTGATTTCCGCGTGCCCCCGCTGACGCTTCAGCCGATTGCGGAGAACGCGGTCAAGCATGGCATGGATCCGGATTCTGAACCGCTTCACATCCTGATCCGGACGAAACACTCAGCCTCCGGCAGTGAAATTATCGTGGAAAACAACGGAGCCGATTTTGAACCTGCTGATGACAGTGAGCCGCATATCGCCCTGAAGAATATACAGCAGCGCCTTGCAATGATGTGCCGCGGAGAACTGGCGGTTACGCCCCGCGAAGGAGGCGGAACCGTGGTAAGGGTGACAATACCGGATCAACGTTCTTGACGCCGGGTGATCCGTTTCCCGGATTGTGCTTTTGCCTGATCACCGGATGTCATAAACACTGCGGGCGGTCAGCGCAGACGGTTTGCCCCGCAGCACCCGAAGCGTTCTGCTTCCCGGTTCCATATCGAAAAAGTTGTCTTCCGGAAGAAAACTGCCATCCGCTGAAAGAATCTCGACAGACCGCGCATACGCATCGGCTGTGATGGTGACAGCTGTACCCGAAGCGTCGGCACTTACCCGAAGATGCGGATCTTCGAACATGTAATGCTTTGGGGCTATGAACAGGACGCTTCCGCCTGTGCCTGCCTTCTCCATCCGGAAGGACAGGTGATGCCGCATCGGATCAATCTGAGCCAGATCAATCTCAGGAAATGTTTCCGTCGAGAACGGTTCGGTATGTGTCTCATACCGTCCTTTGCGCACTACCGCGCCGTCCGGTGTCCGGAGTTCATAGATCACAGTGTCCTCTACCTTCTCAAAGGTCTCGTTGCTGACGCACAGCTTCGCGGAAAACCGGACTTCTCCCGGCTCGCTGATACATGTGATCCCCATGGACGGCAGGC
>CAMIVF010000036.1 GCA_946401715.1 uncultured Clostridia bacterium
CCTTGCAGCCCAATGAGCGGGTTTATGCCCACTCATTTCTTGACCTGAACCTGATGCCGGAGGAAGTGCCCATCGACTGGAGCATCGACACCAGGGATGAGGGCGATCACCTGAACAATGACGGCATGAAGAAGGTCTGTGACTGGCTGGCCCCTTATCTCAGGGAGACATACCAGCTGGAGGACCACAGAGACGATCCGGCGTATGATGCGTCCTGGACAGACCTGTATGACGAGTATACAGAAGTCATCAACACCTGGCCGAAGAAGGACTCGGACAGCTGAGGGTTGAATTTGGTGTCTTATTATATTAAAATAAATCTGCGTTGTTCACTTCAGTGTGAAGAACAGAAAAGAAGAATTTGCAGGAGGATACAGATATGATTTCAGCAGGTGATTTCAGAAACGGTCTCACACTGGAGATTGACGGACAGGTCATGCAGGTCCTGGAGTTCCAGCATGTCAAGCCGGGCAAGGGTGCAGCGTTTGTCCGTACCAAGATGAAGAATGTCATCGATGGCGGTGTTGTTGAGAAGACATTCCGTCCGACAGAGAAGTTCCCGCAGGCGAGGATCGACCGCGTGGACATGCAGTACCTGTATCAGGACGGCGACCTCTATAATTTCATGAATGTCGAGACGTATGACCAGATCGCGATCGGAACGGATATCGTCGGCGACAACATGAAGTTTGTCAAAGAGAATGAGATGTGCAAGGTTCTTTCCTACAACGGATCGGTGTTCGCGATTGAAGCGCCGCTGTTCGTTGAGCTGGAAGTGACCGAGACAGAGCCGGGCGTTAAGGGCAATACCGCGACAGGCGCAACCAAGCCCGCAATCGTCGAGACCGGCGCGCAGGTCCTGGTTCCGCTGTTTGTCAACACCGGTGACAAGCTGAAGATCGATACCAGGACGGGTGAATATCTGTCCAGAGTGTAACATGATACAATACAGGTAAAGCACAGGCTGCCGCGTTATGCGGCAGCCTGATTTTATTTATTCGTTCTGGCACCTGGCTTTACAGGTTTTTGACGGCAGTCGCCAGCATCAGCTTGATGCGGTTGAGCTGGTTGACTTCTGACGCGCCCGGGTCGAAGTCGATCGCGGCGATGTTTGCTTCCGGATGAAGCCGTCTGACTTCCTTGATGACGCCCTTGCCCACGACATGGTTCGGCAGGCACCCGAAAGGCTGGATGCAGACGATGTTCGGCGTTCCGCTCTCAATCAGCTCCAGCATCTCGCCGGTCAGGAACCATCCTTCACCGGTCTGGTTTCCGAGTGATACGATGCCGTCCGCCATCTCGCCGATCTCCTGGATCCTGCGTGGGGCTTCAAAGCGTTTCGAGGCAGCGAGTGCTTCATTGCCGGCTTTGCGCACATGCTCCAGATAGGAGATCATCCAATTGCAGATGCGTGCAGTCCACCTGGAAGCATAGTGATTCTTTGCCTTGAAGTTCACGTTGTAGAAGCTGTACAGGAAGAAGTCCATCATCTCCGGCTGGACAGCCTCCGCGCCTTCTTTCTCCAGCAGCTCAACCAGGTGATTGTTGGCAGCAGGCAGGTACTTGACGAGAATCTCTCCGACAATGCCGACGCGCGGCTTTTTCTCATTATTGATGGGCAGCAGGTCGAAGGAAGTGACGATCTTCCTGCATAGCTCCCGGAAACGTCCCATGGAGGTGCTTCCGGAAAGAAGGAAGGACCTGCATTCTTCATTCAGTGATTTATGCAGGCGGTCAGCACTGCCTTTCTCGAGCTCATAAGGCCTGACCCGGTACACGCACTTCATGAACAGGTCACCGAACTCGATGGAATAAAGGAGTCTTTTAAAGATAGACAGATTCACCTTAAATCCCGGGTTGGATTCCAGTCCCTGGACAGAAGCGGAGATCACAGGAACATTTTCAAGGCCTGCTTTTTTCAGGGCACGCCGGAAGAAGCCGATATAATTGGATGCACGGCATCCGCCGCCTGTCTGCGACATGATGATGGCAGTCCGGTTCAGGTCATACTTTCCGCTCGTCAGCTCCGCCATCATCTGTCCGACGACGATGATGGAGGGATAGCAGGCATCGTTATTGACATACTTCAGTCCCAGATCAACCGCATACTTTTCAGGCGGGTCCACACAGACCAGCCGGTATCCGCTTGCCTGAAGCGCCGACTCGAGCAGATTGAAATGAATCGGGCTCATCTGCGGACACAGAATCGTATAGGTCTTGCGCATTTCCTTCGTAAAGACGACAGGATTGATCGCAGCGGAGTGCAGCTCGCGCATCTGAGGCTGCGAGGAGCGGATGCGGATGGCCGCGATGAGAGAACGGATGCGGATGCGGGCCGCTCCGAGGTTGTTGACCTCGTCAATCTTCAGACAGGTATAGATCTTGCCGGAAGAAGAGAGGATATCCTGTACCTGGTCGGTTGTGACGGCATCAACGCCGCAGCCGAAGGAGTTCAGCTGGATCAGATCCAGGTCATCCCGCGTCTTGACGAACTCAGCGGCAGCGTAGAGCCTGGAATGGTACATCCACTGGTCCAGCACAGTCAGGGGACGTTCAATCGGCGCAAGCTGCGACACACTGTCCTCCGTGAGCACCGCCATCCCGAAGGAGTTGATCAGCTCCGGGATGCCGTGATGAATCTCCGGGTCGATGTGGTAGGGGCGTCCGGCCAGCACGATGCCATGCCTTCCGGTTTCCTCCAGATACTGAAGCACCTTCCGGCCTTCGTCATAGACAGCCTGACGGCAGCGCTCCAGCTCCGCCCAGCCTTCCGCCACAGCCTGCCGGATCTCATTGCCGGAGATGTCCCGAAACAGATCCACCAGCTGTCTCTCCACTGTGTCTTTGCTGGTAAATGCAATAAACGGGCACAGGAATTCGACATCGAGATCCCTGAGGTTCTCGACATTGTTCTTGATGTTCATCGGATAGGAGGTGACGATCGGGCAGTCATAGTGATTGCCGGCGTCCTTGAACTCCTTGCGCTCATACGGAATACAGGGATAGAAGATTTTTTTCAGGCCCTGTGCAATCAGCCACTCGATGTGTCCGTGCGCGATCTTGGCCGGATAGCATTCCGACTCGGAAGGGATGGACTCGATCCCCAGCTCATAGATCCGGTAGGATCCGGGCGGGGAGAGTACAACCCGGTATTTCAGCTTTGTAAAGAAGGTGTGCCAGAACGGGTAGAGCTCATACATGTTCAGGACACGCGGAATACCGATCACACCGCGCTGCGCTTCATCTTCAGGCAGAGACTGCCTGTGGAACAGAAGCTTGTTCTTGAACTCATACAGGTTCGGCAGGTTGTCCTTGTTTTTCTTCAGGCCGAGGCCGCGTTCGCAGCGATTGCCGGAGATAAACTGACGCCCGCCCGAGAAGCGGTTGATCGTCAGACGGCAGTGGTTGGTGCAGCCCTGGCACTTGGCATTATGCGTAGTAAACTTCAGAGACTCAATCTGCCCGATGGACAGCATGGTCGTCTGCTTCCCGGCACCGCCGTTTTCTCCGTCTTCTTCATGGAAACGCTCCCGGGCAATGAGACCCGCGCCGAATGCGCCCATGATGCCGGCGATGTCAGGGCGGATCGCTTCGCAGTGTGCAATCTTCTCAAAGGCCCGCA
Source organism: uncultured Clostridia bacterium (assembly GCA_946401715.1). Lineage (GTDB taxonomy): Bacteria > Bacillota > Clostridia > Lachnospirales > Lachnospiraceae > Porcincola. The sequence goes on from CAMIVF010000036.1 coordinate 3,623, forward strand.
GAACGCCGTCATTGTAGAAGGTGCCTCCCTGCACGACGATGTGCTTTCCAAGATCCTTCGCATCAGAAACCTTAATCACCTTGTAAAGCGCATTTTTGATGACAGAATAGGACAGGCCGGCGGAGATATCCTCCACGAGCGCGCCTTCCTTCTGGGCCTGCTTTACCTTGGAATTCATGAACACGGTACACCGTGTGCCCAGGTCAAACGGGTGTTTTGCAAACAACGCCGCTTTGGCAAAGTCGGAGATGGAATAGTCAAGCGACTTCGCGAAGGTTTCGATGAATGATCCGCAGCCGGAAGAGCAGGCTTCGTTGAGCTGGACGGAATCCACAGCATGATCACGGATCTTGATGCACTTCATGTCCTGGCCGCCGATATCGAGGATGCAGTCTACCTCCGGATCAAAGAAGGAAGCCGCATAGTAGTGCGCAATGGTCTCGACCTCCCCCTCGTCCAGCATCAGGGCAGACTTGATCAAAGCCTCACCATAGCCGGTTGAGCAGGAGTACGCAATCCGCGCTTCCTGGGGCATCAGGGAATAGATCTCCTTCACCGCGTTGATCGCGGTTTTGAGAGGACTCCCGTTGTTGTTGGAATAGAAGGAATATAAAAGCCGCCCGTCTTCGGAAACAAGAGCCGCCTTGGTTGTCGTGGAGCCGGCATCGATGCCCAGATAGCAGTTTCCGGAATAGGTTTCCAGGTCAGCCGTCTTCACATTGTAGCGTTCCTGTCTGGTCAGGAAAGCATGATAATCCTCATCGGAAGAGAACAGAGGCTCCATCCGGGGAACTTCGAAGCTGATCTGCACGCCGCACCTGAGCGTCTGTACCAGAGAAGATAACTTCTCACATACGCTCCGGTCCGCATTCATGGCGGAGCCGATCGCGGCAAACAGATGAGAATTCTCAGGAATAATCGCATGCTCCCCGTCCAGATTCAGCGTACGGATAAACGCCGTCCTCAGCTCACTGAGGAAATGCAGCGGGCCGCCCAGGAACGCGACATGACCGCGGATCGGACGTCCGCAGGCCAGGCCGGAGATCGTCTGGTTGACGACAGCCTGAAAGATAGAAGCTGCAAGATCCTCCTTCGTCGCGCCCTCATTGATCAGAGGCTGGATGTCAGACTTGGCGAAGACACCGCACCTGGCGGCAATCGTATAGAGAGATTTGTATCCTTTGGCATACTCATTCAGCCCGACGACATCGGTCTGAAGCAGGGAAGCCATCTGGTCGATAAAAGATCCGGTTCCGCCGGCGCAGGTTCCGTTCATGCGCTGGTCGATGCCGGAGCGGTCAAAGTAGATGATCTTCGCGTCCTCCCCGCCCAGTTCAATCGCGACGTCCGTCTGCGGAAAGCTCTTCTGCAGACTGCTGGAGACAGCCACAACCTCCTGGATGAAGGGAATATGCATATTGGAGGCGAGATTCAGCCCGCCGGACCCTGTAATCACGGGGCACACATCCGCATCCCCGATTTTATTCATGGCTTCTTCGATCAGATCGGCCAGCGTACCCTGGATATCCGCGAAATGCCTGCGGTATTCTGCAAACTGCAGCTCCTGATTCTCGCCAAGAACCGCAATCTTAACGGTAGTGGATCCGATGTCAATGCCAAGTGAAAGCGTTTTGTTAGAATTCATGATAGTTCCTGCTGAAACAAACAGTATCGATGTCAATATTTCATTATTTATAAGCCCAAAGTAGTATACCCCTTCTAAAAGATGAAATCAAACCTTATGACGGGTTAGATTGTATACAATTGAATCGGTGTGTATATGCTCTGCACACAGCCAGGACAACAGGACCGCCAGGCAACGTCAGGAATCCTGCTTTACAAACGCATGCCGGAAAGATATCATGTTTATATAACTTTTTGCATCAAAATGAGAGGAGAGATGAGAATGGACAGAATGAAAAAGATCAAAAAGTTGCTGGTGGTATCTGTGTTTCTGTGCTTCATGGCCCTGGGCACTGCTGTGGTTCAGGCGAAGCCGGCTGTTTCCGGGACAACGAAGATGGAAACTTTTTCTGATCTGAGCAATCCGAAGAGTCTGAAGTTTTACTTAAGCGGTCAGATTTTTATCACCGGCGTTTCGAAGGACGCAAAGGTGTATGTCACGTCCTGCACCAGCAAACAGGTCGATCCTGATCCTTCGATTGTGCCTTCTTTTCTTGATGGAGAAGAAAGGGATGCGGAAGACGAAGAAGATGACGAAGAAGATGCAGAACAGGATGAATTCTATCAGCAGGAGCTGGCGAACTTTAAAAATGTCTGCACGATCACGATCATGACAGAAGAAATGAGTAGGAAAAAGCTGAGTCTTTCCGACTTTACCGTGAAAATCAAAGTGAAGCAGGGCGGAAAAGATTATAATCTGCAGACAACCTGCAAGGCCGAGGGATATAAAGCCTTTAAGAAGATTAAAGTCAACGGGAAGAACATAACAAAGAAGTTTTCACCGTATTTCCGTGTGTATTCGATGAAGCTGGCCGGTAAGAAACTGAAGATCTCATATAAGATGAATAAAGGATACCGGAAGGCTGGCGTTGTGATCTCGAGAAAAGGCAAGCCGCTCAGTGTAAAGAAAGCGGGAAAGCTGAAAAAGGGAGACCTGATTCACATCGAGTTCCTGAAAAAGGGATGGCAGAAGTCTGATGCCTTTACCATCCTGGTCAAGTAAGGCTGCCAGGGCCTTTCCGAGGCGTTTCGAAAAGCCGGGTTGACACCCGGGAAACCGGGGTGACAGAAAGAACATGATAAAAAAGTGGGACAACACAAGGAGGGAAAAAGGGATGAAAAGAATGAAAAAGATCAGAAACCTTCTGTCGGTATCTTTGCTTCTTTGCTTACTGGTCCTCGGCGCAGCTGTGGTTCAGGCGAAGCCGACAATCGCAAAAACGGGAGAGCTTTCAATCTATCCGTTTTATAATGAGAATAAGCTTTCGTACTATGTCTATAACTATGAGTTCCCAATGATTACGATCAAGGGTGTACAGGCGGACGCTGCTGTTTCTGTCCTTTCCTGTTCCGATAAAAACATGAAACTTGAAATTTCCCCCACGTTCCTCGATAAAGAAATTGCAATGGAAGAAGATCCGGAGGAAATTGAGGAGGAGAAGAGCGAGTTCGACCACATCTGCCGGATCAATATAACTACAAAAAACAGTAAGGCCAAATTGAATCTTTCCGGTATCACTGTAAAACTCAGGGTGACGCAGGGTGGAAAGAACTATGATCTGACGGCAAAGGTTAAATACCTGAAATATAAACCATTAAGGAAGATTATCATCAACGGGAAAAATGTGACGAAGAAGTTTTCGCCGTATTATCGTACCATTACGATGAAGCTGGCCGGCAAGAAGTTGAAATGGAAAAAGGGACATAAAAAGGATAACGTTATCATACATCGCAAAAAGAAAGGATCCACCTTCCCAAGCGTCGTGCCAAAAACAAAGAAGCTGAAAAAGGGAGACGAGATCATTATCCAACAGTATAAAGCGAAAAAGGAATTCTATGTGTTTGTAAAGTGATCCCGGCAGAAATGATTCTTCTTGAACAGAGAATCATCTTGTATGGCGTGGGTCTGACAGGAGGAGCGCGTGAGCGGAAAGTATAAACTGATAACACTGGATGGCCGGGCGAAGCGAGGACAGCTTCAGACGGTGCATGGAACGATCGAAACGCCGGTTTTCATGAATGTAGGGACGGTGGCCGCGATCAAGGGAGCGGTGTCTACGGATGACCTGCGCAGCATCGGGACACAGGTGGAGCTGAGCAACACCTATCATCTGCATGTCAGGACCGGCGATGAGGCGATCAAAAAGCTTGGCGGCCTGCACAGGTTCATGAACTGGGACCGGCCGATCCTGACGGATTCAGGCGGATTTCAGGTATTTTCGCTGGCGTCTTTGAGAAAGATCAAGGAGGAGGGTGTATCCTTCCAGTCTCACATTGACGGGCACAGGATTTTCATGGGTCCGGAGGAGAGCATGCGGATCCAGTCGAATCTGGCGTCCACGATCGCGATGGCGTTTGACGAGTGTCCTTCTTCCAGGGCAGACAGAGCCTATGTGCAGGCTTCGGTGGACCGGACCTACCGGTGGCTTGTGCGGTGCAAGGAGGAGATGCAGCGTCTGAACAGTCTTCCGGATACGATCAACAAAGAGCAGATGCTTTTCGGGATCAACCAGGGCGCTGTGTACGACGACATCCGGATCGCGCACGCGAAGCAGATTACGGAGCTTGACCTGGACGGCTATGCGGTCGGCGGCCTTGCGGTGGGAGAAACCCACGAAGAGATGTATCGGATCCTGGATTCCACGGTGCCGTATCTGCCGCTGGAAAAGCCGGTCTATCTGATGGGCGTCGGGACACCGGTCAATATCATCGAAGGCGTATACCGCGGGGTTGACTTCTTTGACTGTGTGTATCCCTCCAGAAACGGGCGGCACGGGCATGCATACACGCACCGAGGAAAGCTCAACCTGAATAACGCGCGGTTCGCCTTTGATGAGACGCCTATTGAGGAAGGGTGCGGATGCCCGGCCTGCCGCAGCTATACCAGAGCGTACATTCATCATCTGTTCAAGGCAAAGGAGATGCTCGGTATGCGGCTTCTGGTGCTGCATAACCTGTATTTTTACAACCATCTGATGGTGGAGATCCGCGAGGCGATCGAACAGCACCGGTATGAAGCATTCCGGAAAGACTGGATCGAAACCTGGGAAGGAGCGGACAGCCAGACATAGGCAGGGTTTGTGTTCGTGTTCCGGTCATGTTCCGGCCGTGGAAAAGATTCTTCTTGAACACAGCACCATATTTGTGTAAAATGTGGCGTAGCGTTTCAGTAAATCTTTTTGAGGAGGATAGTGCTGCATGAATCCAGTATTATTATCAGGGCAGGCCGCAGCAGGCGGGTCCGGTATGATTATGATGGTTGTCTACATGGTGATCATCTTTGGCGTAATGTATTTCCTGGCGATTCGTCCGCAGAAGAAGGAACAGAAGAGAATGGCTGCTCTTTTGAGCACGATGGAAGTCGGAGATACGGTTGTTACGAGCAGCGGTTTCTATGGAACCGTGATTCAGGTTTCCGAGGATGACTGCATCGTTGAGTTTGGCAACAACAGAAACTGCCGTATTCCGATGCGCAAGAGTGCGATCGTTGAGGTAGAGAAGGCATCCGACGGTGTTGCCGAACCGACTCCGGTACCGGAGAAGAGTACAGACAAGAAGTGACCTGCAGTGTGTCAGAATGACGCAGGGAACACAATAAGGCTGCCGAAGAGATTCGGCAGCCTTTCGTAAGACAGGAAAAGATCCGGATTCCGGAGACATGATCAGCGCTTTGCGGGCTCTGCCTCGAATCCGGAGGAATGGATGTTCTTCACGGTTCTGAGCACATAGTGTGTTCTCGTGAGCCGCACGCCCGGGTAATCCTTGATCCGGTTGTGTATCTGCTCCAAGTGATCGCTTGACCGGCAGCAGATCTTCAGCATGAAGTCGAATTCTCCGGTCAGATAATAGCAGGCGATGATGTTCGGATCCAGCGAGATATGCTGAATGAATTCATCGTTGAAGCGCGGGTGTTCCATGCCGATCTCCATCAGTACGGTGATGTCATTGCCGAGCTTGGAGTCATCGCAGATCACAGTATAAGACTGAATCAGTCCGGACTTTTCCATCTTCTTGATCCGCTCGATCACGGTCGACACGGACAGGTGGATGGTCTTGCTGATATCGGAAGCGGTCTGACGAGCGTTTGCTTTCAGTTCTGTGAGAATCTGAAAATCCAGGTTATCCATACCAATTTACCTCATGTTCCATAAGATTTTTGGAATTACCGTGGTATTATAACATAATTCTTTTGTTTGTGGTTGAAAAAACGAAAAATATAAAATATGATTAACGCCGGAAGGTTGTGTAAAGCATATCTGCAATCAGGAAAGGGTTCAAAGCTTTATGAGTGAAAAAGAGAGAAACTTCAAGGTTGGCGTGATCAGGGGGGACGGGATCGGTCCTGAGATTGTCACGGAAGCTGTCCGTGTCCTGGACGCAGCTGCAGAGCGTTTCGGATTCAGTCTGGAATATGTTCCGATGGATCTGGGCGGCTGTTCGATCGACAAGTATGGGGTTCCGCTGACGGAAGAGACCATCAGCCTGGCGAAATCCTGCGACGCGGTCCTGATGGGATCCATCGGCGGTGATCCCAAGACCAGTCCCTGGTATCAGCTGGAACCGTCCAGGAGACCTGAGGCGGGCCTTCTGGGGATCCGCAAGGCACTGGGGCTGTTCGCAAACCTTCGTTTCTCCGTCCTGTACGATGATCTGAAGGATGCCTGCCCGCTGCGCAGGGACATCGCAGAAGAAGGAATTGATTTCGTGATTCTGAGAGAGCTGACCGGCGGTCTCTATTTCGGCGAGAAGAAGACGGAGACGGTGAACGGGGAAGAGCGGGCGACGGATGTACTGGCGTATTCCGAATCCGAGATCCGCAGAATTGCCGTGAAAGCATATGATGCGGCGATGCTCCGCCGCCGGAAGCTGACCCTGGTGGATAAGGCCAATGTGCTCGAGAGCTCCCGCCTGTGGAGAAAGGTTGTCGGCGAGGTGGCGAAGGACTATCCGCAGGTCGAGACGGACTATATGTACGTTGACAACGCGGCGATGCAGCTGATCCGCAGACCATCACAGTTTGACGTTGTGCTGACAGAGAATATGTTCGGTGACATTCTCTCTGACGAGGCGTCCATGGTGACCGGATCCATCGGCATGCAGCCGAGTGCGTCTCTGGCGGAAGGAACCTTCGGACTCTATGAGCCAAGCCATGGCAGCGCACCGGACATCGCCGGAACCAACAAGGCGAACCCGCTTGCGACGATTCTGTCTGCTGCGTGCATGCTTCGCTACTCCCTCGGGGAGGAAGAAGCTGCAGCCGCGATCGAGAAAGCAGTCATCGATACCATTTCCAGGGTCCGCACACAGGATCTGAAGGCAGATGGGGATGGTACCGTCCTTGTCGGCTGCACGGAGATGGGCGCTTATGTTGCCGGACAGGTATCCGGAAAGTAAGAAACAGTGAAAAGAGGAGGTATTCAATGAAAAGTGATCAGGTGAAGGCTGGCCTGCAGCAGGCGCCGCACAGGTCGTTGTTCAATGCGTTGGGATTCACGCAGGAGGAAATGAAAAGACCTTTGATCGGAATCGTCAGCTCTTACAATGAGATCGTGCCCGGACATATGAATATTGACAAGATTGTGGACGCGGTGAAGATGGGCGTCGCGATGGCAGGCGGCGTACCGAGAGTCTTTCCGGCAATTGCAGTCTGTGACGGAATTGCCATGGGACACGAGGGCATGAAGTATTCCCTGGTGACCAGGGACCTGATCGCGGACTCCACGGAATGCATGGCGAAGGCGCATCAGTTCGACGCGCTGGTCATGGTTCCGAACTGTGACAAAAATGTCCCCGGCCTTCTGATGGCTGCGGCCAGGATCAATGTGCCGACGATCTTTGTATCCGGCGGCCCGATGCTGGCAGGACATGTCTTTGGAAGAAAGCGTTCCCTCAGCTCGATGTTCGAAGCGGTCGGAGAGTACTCCGCGCACAAGATGACAGACGAACAGCTGAAGGAGTATGAACGCAAGGTCTGCCCGACGTGCGGAAGCTGCAGCGGCATGTACACGGCAAACAGCATGAACTGCCTGACCGAGGCGCTCGGCATGGGCCTGAGCGGCAATGGTACCATTCCGGCGGTTTATTCCGACCGTCTGCGCCTGGCCAAGATGGCCGGCATGCAGATTATGGAGCTTCTCAGGCTGAACATCCGTCCGCGTGACATTATGACCAGGGAGGCGTTTATGAATGCGCTGACCGTGGACATGGCGCTCGGCTGCTCCACCAACTCCATGCTTCATCTGCCTGCCATCGCGCATGAAGCCGGGATTGAGATTGATGTGGATATCGCGAATGAAGTTTCGGAGCGTACGCCGAATCTGTGCCATCTGGCCCCGGCAGGCCCAACCTATATGGAGGATCTGAATGAGGCCGGCGGTGTCTACGCGGTGATGAAGGAGCTGACGAAGAAGAACCTGCTTGATCTTGACTGCATGACATGTACCGGCAAAACCATCGGAGAGAATATCAAGGATGCGGTGAATCTGAACGATGAAGTGATCCGTCCTGTGGAGAATCCGTACTCCGAAACCGGCGGGCTGGCTGCCCTGAAGGGAAATCTCGCGCCGGATTCCGGTATCGTCAAGCGCTCTGCGGTTGTGCCTGAGATGATGGTGCACGAAGGACCCGCGCGTGTATTTGACTGCGAAGAGGATGCCATCGAAGCCATCCTGGGCGGAAAGATTCATGAGGGGGACGTGGTCGTGATCCGTTATGAAGGCCCCAAGGGAGGCCCCGGCATGCGTGAAATGCTCAACCCGACGAGCGCGATTGCCGGCATGGGACTTGGCAGCTCGGTTGCGCTGATCACGGACGGAAGATTCTCCGGCGCTTCCAGAGGCGCGTCGATCGGACATGTTTCTCCGGAAGCGGCGGTGGGCGGTCCCATTGCCTTGGTGGAGGAAGGCGACCGGATCATGATCGATATTCCCGGACACAGGCTGTCCCTTCTGGTGCCCGACGCGGTGATGGAAGAGAGAAGAAAGGCCTGGAAGCCGAGAGAACCGAAGATCACGGACGGATATCTTGCCCGTTATGCGGCTCTGGTCACAAGCGGCAATAAGGGCGCTGTGCTGAAGGTTCCGGGGGAGGAAGAAGCATGAAGATGAATGGATCCCAGATACTGATCGAGTGTCTGAAGGAGCAGGGAGTCGACACCGTGTTCGGCTATCCGGGAGGCGCGATCCTGAATGTGTATGATGAGCTGTACCGCCATCAGAAAGAGATCCGTCATATCCTGACTTCACACGAGCAGGGCGCCGCGCACGCCGCGGATGGCTACGCAAGGGCGACCGGCTCTGTCGGCGTGTGCTTTGCGACGTCCGGTCCCGGCGCGACGAACCTGGTCACCGGAATCGCGACCGCCAATATGGACTCGGTGCCGCTGGTTGCGATTACCTGCAATGTCGGCATCTCCCTTCTGGGGAAAGACTCCTTCCAGGAGATCGACATTGCGGGCATCTCGATTCCGATCACGAAGTACAACTGCATCGTGAAGGATGTCAGCTGCCTTGCGCAGACGATTCGCAAGGCGTTCCGGATCGCGCGGGAAGGAAGGCCGGGCCCGGTCCTGGTCGACCTGACCAAGAATGTCACGGCGGATGTGACGGATTATGAGCCGGCAACGCCGGAGGAGACCGTTCCGCAGAGCGAATACATCCGGGTCCGTGACCTGGAGGAAGCGGCGGCCTTGATCAACAAGTCGAAGAAACCGGCGATCTTTACCGGCGGCGGTGCAGTGATTTCCGGCTGCTCGAAAGAGCTGAAGAAGCTGGTTTACACGCTGCAGGCACCCGTCTGCGACTCTTTGATGGGCAAGGGCGCATTTGACGGCAATGACCCGCTGTACCTTGGAATGCTCGGCATGCATGGCACCAAGGCGGCGAATCTGACCGTTTCACACTGCGATCTTCTGATTGCGGTAGGCTGCAGATTCTCCGACCGTGTCATCGGCAACCCG
>CAMIVF010000037.1 GCA_946401715.1 uncultured Clostridia bacterium
AAGCGCCCAGATCCTTCCTTTTCCGGAAGTCATCTTCATATGAAAACTCACCGGAAGCAGCCATGCCGACAGAACCGTTCCAAAGACAAAGCCCGCAGCGAACTGGAAAACTCTCTCCAGAAACGCATACAGAAAGCCTGCTCCTGCCCCGGCCAGAGCCGCGTAGATCAGTGCCCGATCCATCGGAATGGAATACTCTGTGATCAGAATGATCAAAACGATATAAAACCCGCTCACGGCGCCTGCGGCAAACTGCGCGCTGCGCTTCATCCGGATGCCCCACCAGCAGGAAAGCACACTGGCTCCAATCAGCAAAACGAGCGCCCCGACCAGGATCGCCTGCATCCAGACACTCATACTCGAAAATATGCTATTCCATTCCTTCAGTGCGGAGACATTCAGTCTCCGCACTGCCAGATCCAACATCTTCCAGTTCATCTTCTGCCTCTTTATACAATACAATGGCGCGGACAATTGTCCTTACATCTGCCGCAGTCAATACACTTTTCGTAGTCTATGACGGGGAAGCCCCCGCTGTTGTCAATCGCTCCGGCAGGGCAGTCCCTCGCACATTTGCCGCAGGAGATACAGCCGATTTTGCAGTTCTCGGTAACCGGCCTTCCCTTGAGCGGGTTCATACATCCGATGTGCGCAGCCCTGAAATACGGAACTTCCACAATGATTCCCTTCGGGCAGGTATTTATGCACTTCCGGCAGTCAAGGCACTTTTCCTCGTCTACTACTGCGACACCGCGCTCTATGGTAATCGCGCCATACTCGCACATCCTGATGCAGTCTCCGCAGCCGATACAGCCGTAGGAACAGGACTTCGGACCGCCCTGCGGAACCAGTGCCAGCGCAGCGCAGGTCTTCGGACCTGTATAGTCATACCGGTCGAAGGTATGATTGCAGTCACCGCTGCAGCGGACAAACGCAACGTTGCGCACAACTCTTTCGCTCTTACCGCCGATGATCCACTTGATCTGGTTGGCAACCGCCTCCTGGCCCACCACGCAGGCATTGGCCGGCGCCTCTCCCCTTACCAGGGCAGCAGCAAGCGCATCACAGCCGGAATAGCCGCAGGCACCGCAGTTGGCACCGGGAAGTATCTCCCGGATGTCCTTCTCCTGCTGGTTGACCTTGACGGCAAAAACCTTACTCGCGAATCCGAGAAAAACACCGACAAACAACCCGACCGAGCCGATCATGATTGCAGCGAACAGGATTTCTGTCATGCTCTTTTCCTTTCTGCAGTATATTCCACTTACTTGATTCCGGCAAAGCCGAAGAACGCGATGCTCATGAGCGCCGCAGTGACCATGACGATCGGGAAGCCCTGGAAGGGACGCGGGATGTCATTGTCTGCCATCTTCTCGCGAAGATATGCCATGATCACGATGGCGACCCAGTAACCGATGGCAGTAGCCAGACCATAGATGGTACCGACTATAATATCGTAATCCTTCTGCACGTTCAGAAGCGCGACGCCCAGAACCGCGCAGTTGGTGGTAATCAGCGGCAGATAGATGCCCAGCGCTTCATAGAGGGAGCGCATGTACTTCTTCAGGAACATCTCCACGAACTGAACCAGTGCGGCCACGATCATGATAAACACAATCGTCCTGAGATACTCCAGATGGAACGGTACCAGTACCAGGTGATACAGGACGCCGCACACAAAGCTGGCCAGTGTCAGCACGAAGGTCAGGGCGCCGCCCATACCGCTGGCGGTTTCTGTCTTCTGGGAAACTCCAAGGAAGGAGCAGATCCCGAGGAACTGGCTCAGCACTACATTATTGGCCAGAATCGTCGTTACGACCAGCAACATCATAGCGGAAAATGACATCATCTTCTCCCTTCCTGGCTGCTTCCGGCTGCCTCAACCGCAGGCTTGCCGCCGCATCCCTTTACTCTGGGACAGGTGCGGCAGTCACCGCATACAAACTTTCCTGTCGGATCCCAGTCGTCCTCCCGTCTCGCGACCCCGATGCGCAGCCGGTTCATGATGGCCACAAACAGCGCCAGCACCAGAAACGCGCCGGGTGCAAGGACAAAGATATTGATCGGTTCATAAAACTCCGGCATCACGCGGTATCCCGCCAGGGTTCCATTTCCCAGAAGCTCCCGCACGGCGGCTACGAGGATCAGCGCCCCCGTGAAACCCAGTCCCATGCCGATGCCGTCTGCGATGGAAGGCAGCGGACCGTGTTTTCCGGCATATGCCTCGGCTCTTCCCATGATGATGCAGTTTACAACGATCAGCGGGATATAGACGCCGAGCGATTCATACATCTGCGGCAGGAAGCCCTGCATCAGAAAGTCCACAATCGTCACGAATGAAGCGATGATCACGATATAGGACGGCATCCGCATCCGCGCCGGTATGATATTCCGAAGGAGCGAGATAAACAGATTCGACATCATCAGGATCGCTGTCGTGGACAGTCCCATGCCGATGGCATTGGTCACGGACGTCGTAGTGGCCAGGGTCGGACACATGCCCAGCACGAGCATGAACACCGGATTCTCAAAGTAGATTCCGTTCACCACTCTCTCCTGGAAAGAATCCTTCCTCAGATAGATATACCGGCTCAGATCAAAGCGTTTCTTCTTCCGATACGGATCGATCAGCTCCCCGGGGTTCTTTCTGCTCATTCCGCTTCCTCCTCTGTAAACCTTACATTCTTACATCTGATGCCGCCCGGTCACTTGGTCTTGCCGGCATTTTCCAGCTGCCTGGCCGCGATCAGCGCGGCATTGACATCATCTGTCACGGCAGAGGTCGTGATGGTGCAGCCACTGATCGCATCGATCTCGGAAGGCTCTGCAGCACCGTTCTTGACATAGGTGATCAGTTCTCCTTCCGCGGTCTTTTTTCCGGAAAACTGCGACAGGAAGTCCTCATCCTTCGCACGCATCCCCATGCCTGCCGTTTCCGACAGCGAGAGAAATGAAATTCCTTCAATCACCATCGATCCGTCCGGGTCAGGGGAAATGCCGCACATCAGTTCCACATCTCCGCCATACCCGTCGGGATTGACTGCAGTGAGTACATATCCGAGCGGGTCATGATTCTCGTCAAACGCCAGGTCAACCCGCGTGACGTCAGTCGTCATGATCCCGGCATCCTGCAGGGCTTCCCCGATCGAATCAGGAACCGCCTCTCCCTCTCCGGCGTCTGAAGCATACTTCGTTTCGAAGGACTTCGCGCTGCTCATCACCTGGCTCTGTGCCTCGGTTCTCGCCGCTTCCTGCGCGCTTGCAATCGGGTCTTTCGTAATCCCGTATGCCGTGCCCAGAAGCAGGCCTGCCGCAAGCGTAATCAGGACAAGGATCGTAATATCCTTCCCGATGCTCTCTTTCTTTTCTTCGCTTCCGGAAGAAGCTGCCTTGTATTCCTGGCCGGTGTAGATCTCGTCGGAAGGCGGAAGCTTTGCCGTCTCGTCCGGCTTGGCCCCGGAAGGAGTCGGGATATGCAGGCCCTTTCCCTCCAGCTGCCTCAGTTCCTTATTATCCGTCACACTCATGTATCTTTCTCCTTCTTGCCTGATCCCGCTTTCAGACGTCTGGCTTCTCTCTTCTTCTGCCGCATCAGGCGTCTGTTCTCCCGGTTATGGCGCACCATGCCTGCCGCGACAGGTCTTGTATAACGTTCAATAACCGGTACCAGAAGATTCATGAAAATAATGGAGTAGGATACACCCTCAGCTCCGCTCCCGATCAGTCGGAAAACCCAGGTCAGAAAACCAAGCGCGCACCCGAATACGATCTGTCCCATCGCGGTAATCGGAGAAGTGACATAGTCCGTTGCCATAAACCAGGCACCGAGCATCAGTCCGCCCGCACACAGCTGCTGCAGTGTGTAGAGAAGAGGCGCATCATATCCCCGCACGATCGCGGTGATCAGCGTCAGAATCGCGAAACACCCCAGATAGCTCCCGGGAATCCGGATCCTTATCACCCGCATCGCCAGCAGGATCAGACCGCCTAAAAGAAGTGCCGCAGCGCTGACCTCCCCGATACAGCCCATGTGGTTTCCGATCAGCAGCGCCTTCAGGTCAAAGCAGACACCCGTCTTGAGATAGGCAAGAGGTGTTGCGCCGGAGAGCGCGTCTGTGGTCGCCGGGACCTGGCTGACTGCCTTCAGAATCCCTTTCCCCTCAGAGAAAGTGGCCATCTTGGAGGAAAATGAAATCAGAAGGAAGCATCTCGCGCCAAGTGCCGGATTCATAAAGTTCTTCCCAAGGCCGCCGTAGAGCTGTTTGATCACGATGATTGCAAACACGCTGCCAAGACAGGGAATCCATAAATCGATCTGCGGCGGCATGTTCATCCCGATCAGAAGCCCGGTGACTGCAGCCGATCCATCCCGGATGGTAATACTCTTATGCAGAAGCTTCTCATAAAGATACTCCGCCGCTACCGCTGAAGCTGTCGAGAAGACAAGAACCAGCAGCGCATGCATGCCAAAGGTAAGAACCCCCATCACGCAGGCCGGCAGGAGCGCGGCAATCACCAGCGTCATGATCTTGCCTGTAGTCATCATCCCCCTGGTATGCGGGGAAGCGGAAACCTGTAGTTTCTGATTCATAGACTCTCCTTAGTAAAATGCCCGATCTGTCTGACACAGTCTGCCCGAAGCAAATCCTGTTCCGTCGCGCATGGCAGCGTTCCCTGACGGCATCCGGTCCCTGTGCAGTTTCCATTCTTACCTGACTCTGTCTGCCTTGTCAGGAAGTCCTATCTCGCTTTCCTTCTTGCCGCGAGTATGGTCTGCCTTCCCTGGTTGACCAGAGCCGCCAGAGGCCTTCCCGCAGGACAGCTCCACGAACAGGAGCCGCAGTTGACACATTCCAGTCCGTAGTTCTCCTCGAACCGTTCCATCTGCTTCTTCTGGACCATGTCCGCAAGATGGCTCGGAACCAGGCGGGCAGGACACGCGTCCACACACCTGCCGCAGTTGATACATGCGGTCTCCTCATACCTCGAGACAAGATCGTAACGGAACGCAGTGAGCGCACTGGAAGTCTTTGTGACAACGCCGGTGAAATCGCTCTGCGCAAATCCCATCATCGGTCCGCCGGCGATCAGCTTCTCCGGCATCTGCAGAAAACCTCCTGCCTTCTCTGCGATCTCTGAGAAAGACACGCCTGTCGGAACCAGGAAGTTCTCCGGATTCACCACTGCGTCTCCCGAGATTGTCAGAATCCTGCGGTAGAGCGGCTGTCCAAGAAAAACTGCTTCAAAGATCGCGAAAGCCGTACTGACGTTGATGACAATGCAGCCTGCGTCGGCAGGAAGCATCCTGGAATTGACATCACGGCTGGTGATCGCCTTGATCAGGCTGCGCTCGGCTCCTTCCGGATACTTGGTTCTGCAGGGAGCGACATAGATATTCTCTTCCCGTCCCAGCGCTTCAGTCAGAATACGGATCGCCTCGGGCTTGTTATCCTCGATGCAGAACACGCCCTTCGCACTGCCGAACAGCCGCAGCACCGCCTTCAGTCCGGCGATCAGTTCTCCCGGCCGGTCGCACATCAGGCGATAGTCACAGGTCACATAAGGCTCACATTCGGAACCGTTGACCAGAATAAAATCTATTTTTTCCGGATCAGACGGGGACAGCTTGACATGCGTCGGAAAGCCCGCACCGCCCATGCCGACGATCCCGGCTTTCTTGATCCGTTCCAGTACCTGGCTTTTTTCCAGCTTCTTCAGGTGGTCGTCCGGCTGAATCAGCTCCAGCGCCTCTGATGCGGGCCGCGTCACCATGTTGTATTCAGACTTCCCTGATTCGGTCTCCTGCTTAAGGGCACAGTATGCTTCCATGCCCGGAAGCGGGTCTGCCGGAACCTTTTCATGGGCAAAATCATTCGTCACGATAATCGCGTCGCACAGAGCGCCTGCGGCGTTCCTTCTCTTCTCAATCCCCTTCACGGTACCGGACACGGAAGAGAATACAGGCGCAGACACAAACCCGCCTGCTTCGGCGATCATCTGGCCTTCCAGCACCCGGTCACCCTTTTTGACAATGCTTTTTGCAGGCGCGCCGATATGCTGAGACAGCAGAAAAGCAAGCTCCACCCCCGCTTCCAGAACCCTGACCGGTTTCCGGGCTGTCAGTTCCTTCCCGTCATACGGGTGAACACCGCCCCTGAATGTAAACTTTCTCACTCTGATTTCCTCCTTGACAGCCTGCAGACGCCAGATCCATCCGGCACATGTATTATCGCATACCACATCACGGTGCGCAAACGGTTTTCCCTGTTTTGGAAGATTCGCATAAAAAACGACCGGCAGGTTCGCCCCTGACGGTCATTTTTTTAACAAAACCGAAATGCTGTGTGTCGTTCAGAAACTGCCGCTTCTTCGGACAGATCATAAAGACAAAGCTTCAGAAGATTCCCTGCGCCATCATGGCATCCGCGACACGCTCGAAGCCGGCGATGTTTGCGCCCGCGACCAGATTGTAGCCCAGTCCGTTGCGCCCGGCTGCCGCGACAGAGCTCTCATAGATCTGGTGCATGATGCGGTGCAGCTGCCGGTCGACTTCGTCTTCTGTCCAGAACAGCCGCTCGGAGTTCTGGCTCATCTCCAGTCCGCTGACCGCCACGCCGCCGGCGTTGACAGCCTTGGAAGGAGCCACGATCATGTCAGGCTGCTCCATCAGATAGCGCAGCGCATCGTTCGTGGTCGGCATATTGGCAACTTCGATATAGTAGCGGATGCCGTTCTTCACGATCTTCTGCGCGCTGTCCATATGGACATCGTTCTGCATCGCGGACGGCATGATGATATCAGCCTTGACTCCCCACGGTTTTTCCCTGGCATGAAACTCCACGCCGAACTTGTCCGCGTAATCCTGCACACGGTTGCGGCCGGATCCTCTCATCTCGACCAGATAGTCAATCTTCTCTTTGCCCAGGACGCCGTCCGGATCATAGACATAACCATCCGGTCCGGACAGAGTGATGACTTTCGCGCCCAGCTCTTCGGCCTTGCGGCAGATGCCCCAGGTGACATTGCCGAAGCCTGCGCATGCGATGGTCTTACCCTTCAGGGTCTCCCCGTCATGCTTCAGAACATCTTCCAGATAATAGACTGAGCCGAATCCGGTTGCCTCCGGACGGATCAGGCTGCCGCCGAAGGAGAAGCCCTTCCCGGTAAATGTGCCGTTTTCAAAGTTTCCCTTGAGCCTGCGGTATTCACCGAACATGTAGCCGATCTCTTTCCCGCCGACGCCCATGTCTCCGGCCGGCACATCCGTATCCGGACCGATGTAACGGTACAGAGCCTGGATAAAGCTCTGGCAGAACCGCATGATTTCGTCGTCCGACTTCCCTGCCGGGTCAAAGTCCGATCCGCCCTTGCCGCCGCCCATGGACAGTCCGGTCAGGCTGTTCTTGAAGGTCTGTTCAAACGCCAGGAACTTCATAATGCTCGGCGTTACGTCTTTCTGGAAACGGATCCCGCCCTTGTAGGGACCGATGGCTCCGTTAAACTGGCAGCGATAGCCGTTCTGCGTATGCGCAAAACCTTTGTCGTCCTGCCAGACGACGCGGAAAGAAAACATCCGCTCCGGCTCCACCATACGGCCCAGCAAATCCACCTTCTCATACTCCGGATGACGTTCCACAACAGGATCCAGCGAGGAAAGCACCTCCTCCACGGTCTGGCAGAACTCCGGCTGATACGGATACTTCTCCTTGACTCTTCCGATCACTTTCTCGATATAGCTGTTCATTGCGCTTCCTCCTCTCCCTTCACAGCGCCGTTGAGATCATAACGATACCCTCCGCCCGAAAGGGCGGGACACCCACTGAGATATAGAAAAGCTTACATATACGTAGTATAATAACTGTAGTATAGCACAGGTTCAAACAAACTGGGGGACTATATGGCAACAAGTATGATAGAAAACCTGACGGATCTGGTCACCGGATCCACGGCAGGAGAGAGCATCGTTTTCTCGCTCAGCGACCTGTCTGATTTTGCGCGGATTCTGTCCCCCTTTCTTTCCTATGCCGAAAAGGCCGGGAAGAGAATCATACACATCCGCTTTGTTCCCGACACCGATGTTTCCGGGAACGAAACCCAGGATCTTTCTGCCCGGGAGAGACGGCCTTCAGGCTTAGAGGAGATCCCGGTCCGGCTGAATCACCGCTTCCGGCACTTTACTGTTGCCGTCCATGAAGCCATCCGTGCGCAGGAGGCAGGCTGTATCTTTGTCTTTGACTGCCTGTCCGAGCTTCAGACTGCATGGGCAACGGACCTGATGATGGTAAACTTCTTCACGGTCACGACGCCGCTTCTGAAAAGCAGAGGTGACACTGCCCTGTTTCCTCTGATGGCGCTCATGCATTCAGATGAGGCAGCCGGGAAGATCACGCAGATTGCCGACTGTTTCTTTGATGTCAGCTCTGATTTCAAGAACATCTATCTGCGGGCGTAGAAGATTCTGGATCAGGCGGATCACGATCTGTTTCAGCCATATCTTCTGGACGCAGAATCAGGAAGCCTGTCTCCGATCACGGACGGCGTGAAGCTGAGCCGTTTCCATCGTGCGCAGGATATGGCGGGACGCATCCGGGCAGATCTGAGCATGGACAGCTGGGACCGATATTTCCTGCATGCACAGCGCAAGTATGAGTACGGAGAGGACCTGACGGAAGAGTGTTCCCGGATGTGCCGTGTCATGATGAGCCGTGACAGCCGTATGCGCTCTCTCATCATAGAGAACTTCCGGCCCGGGGATTACTTCTTCGTCAAGGAACACATGGTAGGCAGCGGGCAGATCGGCGGAAAGTCCTGCGGCATGCTGACCGCGCGCAAGATCATCGAAAACAGCCGGCCTGAACTGTATGATTACATGGAGGCGCACGACTCTTTCTATATCGGTTCTGATGTCTATGCCAGCTTTATCGTGGAAAACGGACTGTGGGACCTGTGGGTAGGCCAGCACAGCAAGGACGGTTATTTTTCCCTGTCCGAAGAGCTGCGCGATTCGATCCTTTCCGGCAGCTTCTGGCCCCAGATCGAGCAGCAGTTTCTCCATCTCCTGGACTACTACGGACAGGAGCCCATCATCGTCCGCTCCAGCAGCATTCTGGAAGATGGCTTCGAAAATGCATTTGCCGGGAAGTATGATTCGGTTTTTGTCCCGAACACCGGCACGCGGCAGGAGAGGCTCGCCGCTTTCGAAGACGCGGTGCGCATCGTCTATGCCAGTACCATGTCCCTCTCCGCCCTCGACTACCGCAGGCGGCGTCATCTGGCCGAGCGCGATGAGGAGATGGCCATTCTGGTCATGCGTGTATCCGGCTCACATTTCGGCAGGTACTTTATGCCCTGCGCCGCAGGCGTGGGGTACTCGTGCAGTCCTTACCGCTTTCTGGAGACCCTCAGCCCCCAGGCTGGCATGCTCCGCCTGGTCATGGGGCTTGGCACAAGCGCGGTGGACCGCACCGAGGGTGCCTACCCCCGCCTGGTCAGCCTGGACCGGCCGCAGGCGTCTCCCTATCACACCACTGCCGAGAAACACCGCTACAGCCAGAGAAAGATCTCTCTGATTGACAAGGAGACTTCCTCTTTTTGCTATGTTTCCCTGGACGATCTTGCCGGAAGCCTCCCGGCGTGGCTTCGCCGCATTCTCCTGGAGCATGATACCCAGGCCGAGTACACCCTGCGGGAGCGAGGCGTGCAGCGGTCTGTCGAATTCGTCTCCTGCCGGGGCATCATACAGAATACGGAGCTGATGGAACTGATGCAGGGGATGCTGCAGCAGCTGCGGGAAACCTACGGCCAGGATGTGGACATAGAGTTCACCATCAATCTGAGCGAGGACGGCGACTTTGTGGTCAACCTTCTTCAGTGCAGGCCTCTGGTCGTCAGATCCCCGGGGACCCCCGGGCAGGATACCCCGGCAGAGGATTCCGGCAGGAAGGAAAGCGCTGAAGGCGCTTCCCCGGAAGGCGGAGAGGCTCCCTCCGGCCCGAATGCCTCGATCCTTCTGGAGACGCTCCACTCCTCCATGGGAATGTCCCGGCTGGCCGATGTCGACGGAATCGTCTATATCGACCCGGTCGCTTACTACCAGCTTCCATACAACGATAAACCCGTCATCGCCCGGTACCTCGGCGCGCTGAACTGGCATTTCCGGGAGCAGGAAAAGACGCTGGTGCTGCTCACACCCGGACGCATCGGAACCTCCTCCCCGGAGCTGGGGGTCCCGACCGCATTTTCGGATATCAGTTCCTTCAGCGCCATCTGTGAGATCGCAGAGTCGAGAGCCGGCTATCAGCCGGAGCTCTCCTACGGAAGCCACATCTTCCAGGACCTCGTGGAGGCGGACATCCTGTATGGCGCAGTGTTTGAAGATGAAAGGCGGCTGCATTTTCACCCGGAGCTTTTGAAGGCGCTGCCCAATGACATCGCCCGGATCGTGCCGGACGCGGACAGTTCCGTCATCGGATACTATGATCTGTCCGCACACAGCTGCCGCCTGATGCTGGACATGCAGAAGGAACACCTGTTACTGACGATGAACAAGCAATCATTTGGAGATAGCCATGGCAAGTAAAGAGCGAAACGAACAGATCCGCGCCGCTGTCTCTTCCATCCCGATCGGAAGGGAAGGCGCAGACCTTGCGCTGGTTCCGGGCGCGCTGCTTGAGCAGCTGAAGCAGCTGTGCGGCGATGCCTGCCCGGAAGAATGGGACAGCTGGAACCGGTACGTCTGTGACTGGCTGCTTGAGGATTTCTATCCCGGAAGACAGACCGCACCGCTTCGCGAGGAGCGGCGTGATGCGGTCCTGTTCTATCTGGATGTCCTGAACGAACTCTTTGAACGCGAGGAATCGCTTCTCGGAAAAGACCGTACGAGGAGCCTGGTTTTCCTGGACGCCGCCGGAGCAAAGGGATATGACAACAGCGCAAATTATCTCCGGCTTCTGAAGATCCTGAAGGAGAATTATCTCTATGCGTTCATGCGCCTGCACCGTCTGGTGACAGGCTTCGAGACACTCGGGCACATCTCCGGCGTAAGTTTTGTGTCTGTCAGCCTGGCCATGCAGCTTCTTCACACCAGTGTCAGGGTCGATCCTGCTCTGGTCAGCGGCGCGGCGATTCTGCACGATATCGGCAAGTACGGCTGCAGGCCGGAGGAAAGCGGCCGTGTGCCTTATCTTCACTATTACTACACCTATGAATTCGCACAGCGTATGAACCTGGGACAGATCGGCGCCATCGCCTCTTCCCATTCCGTCTGGGATCTGGAGCTGGAAAACCTCAGCGTAGAAAGCCTGATCCTGATCTACGCTGACTTCCGCGTCAAAAGTGTCAGGGAGAAAGACGGCCCGGAGCAGGTCCGTTTCTGGACCCTGAAGGAATCCTACGATATTATCCTGAGCAAGCTTGACAACGTCGATGAGAAGAAGAAACGCCGATACGAAAAGGTCTATGCAAAGCTGAAAGATTTTGAAGACTACCTGGTTTCTCTCGGCGTCTCCACCGATCTGGAGAGCGGCTTCAGAAAGCCTGATCCGGGAACGCCGTATTCTCTCATGGGCACCGACGAGATGGTACAGGCCTTCAAGTTCCTGGCAATTTCCCAGAACCTGAAGGTGATGTACACCACCGGGCATGATGTTTCCTTCATCAGTCTGCTGGAGGATATCCGCGGCGAGAAGGACTGGAGGCATGTCCGCGCCTTCCTGACTGTCATCGAGGAATACTCCGGCTATCTGCCGCAGGAGCAGAAGCTGGTGATTCTGGATTTCCTCTATGAGATGCTCTCCCACCAGGACGGAGACATCCGGCGCCAGAGCGCGCGGATCTCCGCGAAGGTGATGGCCGGCTTCGACATCACCTTCAAAAAGGAGCTGCCGGAAGACGTGGCCGCTCCCCGGATCGGCCGCAGGATGACAGACGTGTGGAGCTCATTTTTCCACCGGATGCTGTTCCCGAGCCACATGATGACCGAACAGCACAGACGCTGGATCGGCTATAGCATGAAGAGTGTCGTCCGCAACCTTCTGGCGATGTGCGAAGGGCCGAAGCGCCGTGATGTGCTGCGGGTGATCCTGGAGCACTATAAGTCCTCGCGGTGGGAGGGACTCACACAGTTCCTGCTGCTGGACTGTATGCCGGAGATTCCATATGACCTGTGCACCGCTGCCCAGAAAAAGCTGCTGTTCCGCTTCGCGCGGCATTTCCTGGATGCGTCGGACGACGAGATCCGTGTTTCCGCCCTGCGTTTTCTGCTGTGCTGGCTCAGGCAGGGCTGCACATGTGACGAGGAAATGCGTACGGCCGCAGAGCTTCTCCGGACGAAGGACGACGATCCTGTCTGCGTCCGTTATCTGACTTCCCGGATCCGGCACCATGTTTTCGGAGAGAACCAGCAGCTGCAGTATGACGCCAAGCTGCTTTATATCGAGAATCAGCGATCTGAGATTCCATGGGTCTTCAAGCTGGTCAACCTGGAGATTCTCCAGCAGGAAATGCTTCTGGAACCGGATCTTCTGAAGGTATACCAGTATGCCTCGCACCTTCTGAATCTGCTGCAGTTCAGCTCGCGTGTCACCAACAAGCTGCAGGCAGGGAAGAACCTCGTCGAGATTATGCCGCGTCTGTCGGAAACGCAGCGTTACGAGATCGTTCTGGAGCTTGTGCGCGCGCTTTCCATGGGGCAGTATTCCGTGGCAAAGTACATCCCGCAGTTCATGGGGCGGATCTATGTCATCATGACACCGGACGAGCGGCTTGCGCTCCTGGATCAGTTCCACGAGCTGTACGGAAGCCCCTCCCCCTCCGTCTGTATCCTGACGCTGGAAACGGTCAGTGTCATACTGCAGCATCTCCCCGAGGCCGGCATCCTGCCTGATGAGAAGCACAGGCTGGAGGGAATGCTGTTCTCCGGGACAGTGCATTTTAACGAAGAGGTCGCCCGGGAAGCGTTCTACTTCCTCGGGGAGGGACTCTTCGGAAGCAGGCGTCTTGGACTGGATCAGAAGAAGGAATACTTCACTGCGATGGCCAGGAAGATCCTCACCTTCATTCTGTGGGATCAGGAAAACATGCTGTGGTACTACAACGCAGCCTCGCTCAATCACATATACCGGTTCATCTCGGACTATCTGCTGGATCACGCGTCCATCGTCTTCGAGAAGCGTAAGAAGATTGCCTTCTTCCCGGGAACCTTTG